>JBGTJT010000339.1:0-12702 GCA_041744995.1 Pirellulales bacterium
CGAGCATGCCCGCGCGATCCAATCGCGATTCTTCGTGATGTGCGGCCTGCTGCATTGGCGCGCCAGCGAGCGGCCGGAGATCGCGGCGCCCGCTGAGCCGACGGCCGCCACGATAGAACTCCCCCGGCAACGGCTGTGGACGGTCGTCAGAGACTTTGCGAACGATTACATGACGCTGTCGGTCGTGGTCGCAACCCTGACGATGACGGTCATCGTGTTGTCGTTGGCGCTGATCGTGCCCGACTGGGGGCGGTCCACGCCGAACGTGGCCGAGGTCGACGCGCCGCGGCCGGAAGTGGTCGCCGAGATCACCGCCACGCATCAGGCAACCTGGGACAAAACAAGCGACGCCAACTACAAGAACATCGAGCTGTTCCCCGGCGAGCGGCTGGTACTCAATGGCGGTCTGGCGGAAGTGACCTTCGCCGATGGGGCCGTGGTGGTATTGGAGGGACCGACGGCCTCGATGCCATTGGGGCGAAACGGCCTGCAACTCGAACACGGTCGTATCACGGCGCGGGTGCCGCCTGCGGCGGTCGGGTTTGAGGTCCGCGCCGGCGTCGTCGATCTGATTGATCTGGGTACGGAGTTCGGCGTGGAACGCCACCCTGACGGCGAGGTCGAACTACACGTCTTCGACGGCTCGGTTGAGGCGCGACCCCTGCGAGCGGACCTCACAGAACGCTTCCGCATGACTGGCGGCGAGGCAGCCAGCTTTGGTGCCAACGGCGAGTTCGCTTCCATCACCAGTGAAACCGACCGCTTCACGCGACGCATCCCGACACAATCGGCTCGCTACGCTCGTCTGGCCGATTTCAAGCCGCCACGGTATCACCCCGGCCCGCTCGCCGGTCAGCAGAGTTGGCGAGTCTCACCACCATCGGCGGACGTGCAGGTCGTATTGGGTGGGTCGAAACAGGGGCAGTATTTGGCGTTGGGCAAGCAACGGGGCTGGGCCTATCACGCGCTCCATTCCGCTGCCATTGGCGAGGGTCAGCTTGGCGCGGTCTATTTCCGCTTTCGTCCGACCGGGACCACCTGCAACCTGCTGTTGGGATTGTCCGACGCCGCCGCGCCCGCGAGCTTTGATGATTACCGGGTGCAGGTTCGCCTTTTTGGTGAGGGTACGATACTTCAACTGGAAGCCCGTAATCAAGACGCGTTTGCACCGTTGACCGAGGCGCTGCCGTTGAATGTCTGGTACGACGTGTGGCTGTTGGTGGACAACGACCGCGATTGCTTCGACCTGGTGCTGCAAGGCGGCCGGTACGAACAACCCACGCGAATAGGCCACGATATCAACTTTCGCCAGCCGACGCTCAACGCGCTACAGACCTTCTTCATCGCCCTGGCCGGAGACGACGCCAGTGACAGGCTCTATGTCGATGGCGTTTATTTCTTGCTCGACGGCAACCCCGACCTAAAGACGCTAACGCCGCCTTGAATCTAGCGACAACCATTACCGACCCAACGGTGAGGCATTCCGTTCCATCGATACTAACAAGGCTTTGCTCAGTCTAGCCCTTTATTGACTTTTCTCAGGAGGTTTCTTCCATGACGATTCGCCAACAACTCGTAGCCGCCACGACTATCCTGGCAATTGCCGTCCCAGCCTGGGTGCCGGCCAGCACGATCGCCTATTGGCGATTCGAGGACGGCCAATTCCTGGCCGACTCGACCGGCAACGGCCACACGTTGACTGCCGTGGGAACCATCGGCCCGATCACGCTGCCCAACTCGGGGCCGGGGTCGGCCTTCCCGAAGATCATCCCGCAAACAGGGGCAGTCAATGAACAGGCGGCCGACAATTTCAATCGGCCCGGCCAGTTCAATACTCCGTATGCGACGTCGCTGGTGCCCGACGACTTCACGATCGAGGCATTCGTTCGTGTTCCCACCAACCGGCCGATCACTTCCACCAATTCTCCCAATGGGCAGATGATTGTCAGCCACTGGATTGGCAGCACCAACAACCGTTCCTGGGGGTTCGGCGTCGCGAACACCACTGGCAACTTCATAGGGACAGCCAGTTTATCCTCTCAGGAACTGGCATTTGCACTTACGACAAACGGACAATCAGCGACACTTGTACGGTTCGGCTCTGGCATGCAGTTGCAGACCAACAGCGAGTACTATGTGGCCCTTTCCTATCTGCGCCCCAGCGGCGGCGACCCCGGCGCCGTGACTTTTTGGCTGCAGAACCTGACCGCCGGCGGCCCGCTGCTGAGCAGCACGATCGCGACCAATTCCGCCCTGTTCCAACCAGCTTCGGGTGCGAACTTCGAAATTGGCGTGCTGAACAACGACACCAACCTTCGCTGGGACGGTTTCTTCGACGAAGTTCGCTTCTCACAAGGCGTCTTGCCGCAAGATCAACTCCTGATGGTCGCGGCGGCAGTGCCGGAACCAGCAAGCCTGTTGTCGGCGGCAATTGGCGTCGCCTGCGTGGGACTATGCTTGCGACGCCGCAGGCGTCGCAAATCGTGATCGGAGGCAACTGGATTGGTCTTTCAACCTCAACCAGTTTGAGATTCGACATGCAACGTACTCTTTTGCCGACCGTTTGCGATATCGGGTCAAAACGAGCGCGATCGCAGAAATCGGCGAAGCTCACGACCTGCACCCAGTCCCGTCACGGTTTCACTTTGGTGGAACTGTTGGTGGTAATCGCCATCATCGGCATCCTGATCGCGCTGCTGCTGCCGGCGGTGCAGGCGGCGCGGGAGGCCGCCCGGCGGATGCAGTGCGCAAACAACCTCAAGCAGATCGGTCTGGCGGTACTGAATTACGAATTCACATCCGGAATGCTGCCCGCCGGCGGCGTGGCCAACGGACCCTGCTGCCAAACGAAAAGCGGCGTCAACTGGGCCATTGCCATCCTGCCGAATCTCGAACAACAGGCCCTATTCAGCCTCTATCAACCGGACGCCTATTTGGAGGATGAAGCCAATCGACAATTACGAGAGTCCGTCGTCGCAACGTATGTTTGTCCCAGCGATATCGGCACGGAACTGCTCGATCAGCCCGAAGCGGGCACCGGCGTCGACCTGTTGTGGCGGCGAGGAAGCTACCGGGCGTCGACCGGCACGGGGCTGGGAATCAACGATTCGTGGGTTGGTCCGCATCACACCGGCACCGCGTTTCAACTCGCCGGATCGACCCGTGGCGCGATGTTTAGCACTGGCTATCATACCTACGGACAGGTGCGGATGGCAGAGATTCGCGACGGTGCCAGCAACACTTTGCTGGTTGGTGAGCACTTCACCCGCACCAATCCGCGGCGACGCACGTTCTGGGCGTACGGATTCGCCGCCTTCAATAAATCGGAAATCACTCTGGAAAGCCGCACTCTATTGGGCGACTACGATCGTTGCGTCGAGATCGGCGGATCGCAGCACGGCTGTAAGCGGTTCTTCGCGGGCGCCCACCCCGGTACGACGCAATTCGTGTTCTGCGATGGCAGTGTACACAGCCTGAGCGAATCGATCGACGTGCAGGTTCTGGCCGACCTGGCGACCATCGCCGGCGGCGAGGTCGTGGTGCTGCCATGAGTCGCAATCGGCTCGCCGCCCTCGCGCTCGCTCTTAGCGCCCTGCTTGCGTCGAGTTGCAAACCAGCGCCGCAATTGGTCGAAGTTGAGGGCACCGTCACCTACGACGGCCAGCCGCTTTCCGCCGCCTCGCTGTCGTTCGAGCCGGTTCGGCAGGAGCAACGACTGGCCGCCGCCCAGGGAGCCTATGCCCATAGCGACGAGCAAGGCCGTTTCACGCTGCGGCAGGTGGCCGATGATTCTCGCGGCGCGCCGCCGGGCCGCTACCATGTGCGCGTTACCACGGCCGGTTCCGACCAACTCGAAGGGGAACCGAGCCGCGAGCATATGCCGCTCCGCTATCGCGACGGATCGTTACAAGTGGATATTCCGCCAGCCGACCGCTTCGAACTGCCGCTGGAGTTGCTCTCGCACGACTCCTAGCCCAGAATTCGGAACACCACCATTCCGCGAGCTGGCGTTCAACGCGGATCTTCCGCACGAAGGTGCGACCCTCGATTTCTGGTTACACGACTGCGGCGCACGACAAGGCGCCTCCACGGAAACCTCGCCAAGTTCTCCCCGCCAAGCACTACCTTTGCCTGCCGGTATCTGGGAAAATGATTGCAGCGCCCCGGCGGGGGCGGCGCGGCTGCGAGCCGCTTCCATATTCCTCCTCACACCAAGGCCCTGCCATGAACGACGAACAGCGCAAACCCACGACCACCGATGCCGGCTGTCCCGTGGCCAGCGATGAATTTTCGCTCACCGTCGGCCCCGACGGGCCGATCCTGCTGCACGATCACTATCTGATCGAGCAGATGGCCAACTTCAATCGCGAGCGGATCGCCGAGCGGCAGCCGCACGCCAAGGGGGCCGGGGCCTTTGGCCACTTCGAGGTCACCGCCGACGTTAGCGCCTACACCAAGGCCGCCGTGTTCCAACCCGGCGCCAAAACCGAAACCCTGATCCGCTTCTCCACCGTGGCCGGCGAGCGCGGCAGCCCCGACACCTGGCGCGATCCCCGCGGCTTCGCGCTGAAGTTCTACACCAGCGAGGGCAACTACGATATGGTCGGGAACAACACGCCCGTGGTCTTCCTGCGCGATCCGATGACGTTCCAGCACTTCATTCGCTCGCAGAAGCGCCGCGCCGACAGCGGCTTGCGCGATCACGACATGCAGTGGGATTTCTGGACCCTCTCGCCCGAGTCGGCCCACCAGGTCGCCTGGCTGATGGGCGATCGCGGCATTCCTAAGTCGTGGCGGAACATGAACGGCTACTCCAGCCACACCTACCTGTGGGTCAACGCCGGCGGCGAGCGGTTCTGGGTGAAGTATCACTTCAAGACCGATCAGGGCATCGAGTTTCTCACGCAGGAGGAAGCAGTTCGCATCGCGGGCGAGGACGCCGACTACCATCGCCGCGACCTGTTCCAGGCAATCGAGCGGGGCGACCACCCGAGTTGGACGCTGCACATGCAGATCATGCCGTTTAAGGAAGCGGAGACGTATCGGTTCAACCCCTTCGATCTGACCAAGGTCTGGCCGCACGGCGACTATCCGTTGCATGAGGTCGGCCGGCTGACTTTGAATCGCAACCCGACCGATTTCCACACCGAGATCGAGCAGGCGGCGTTCGAGCCGAACAACCTGGTGCCGGGCATTGGGCCTAGCCCTGACAAGATGCTGCTGGCTCGCCTGTTTGCCTACGCCGACGCCCACCGCGCGCGGATGGGGGTCAACTACAAGCAGATCCCGGTCAACCGGCCGAAGTGCCCGGTCCACAGCTACAGCAAGGACGGCGCGATGCGGGTGGACAACGTGACCGACCCGGTCTACGCGCCGAACTCCAAAGGAGGCCCGGCGGCCGACCCCGAGCGCTACCCGCATGTAGAAGTATGGGGCGCCAGCGGCGAGTTTGTCCACTCCGCCTACACCAAGCGCAAAGACGACGACGATTGGGGCCAGGCCGGCACGCTGGTCCGCCAGGTGATGGACGACGCTGCCCGAGACCGTCTGGTCTCGAACGTGGTGGGGCACCTCAAGGAGGGCGTCTCGCAACCGGTATTGGAAAGGGCGTTCGAATACTGGCGCAATATCGATCCCACCATCGGCGACCGCATCGCCGCAGGCGTGCAATCGTGACGGTGGCGTCTCGCCGCCGAGGCAAAGTCGTGGCGGTGGCGTCTCGCCGCCGAGATTAACCTGGGCGTGAATATCGAAATTCGAATATCGAAATCCGTATCACTTCAGTCATATGAAGCAAAACCCTTCTCCCTTGGGGAGAAGTTGGCTGCGTAGCAGACGGATGAGGGGGCGCTGCTAATCAGGCATGCCATCTATTGACTGCCGTGAAGGCATCGCCAACTAGCACCGCCGCCCTCATCCGGCCTTCGGCCACCTTCTCCCCGAGGGAGAAGGGTTGCACATCGCGATTTATGCTGCGCAAACTATTTCCGTGCAATAGCTTACGCACGCATCCGCGGCACCGCTGCACCGCATCAGGTCGGGAATTCTCAAAATTTTCCGAAATTTCCCGTCGGATGCTGCGGGGTTGTGTTGTTGCTTCAGTAGCGGAGACTCTTTCGTGCGATCTCCTTGTTTGCAACCTTCAACAGCACCATGCCAGACACTCCCTCACCCGCGCCGCCCGATCGCCAGGGCGAGTTCGTCCAGCAACTCACTGGCAGCCAGGATTGGCTGCGGGCGTTTGTCCGTGCGCTGGTGATCGAGTCGCACGCCGCCGACGACGTGCTGCAACGGGTGAATCTGGTCCTGTGGCAGAAGGCGGACGAGTTTACCCCCGGCACGAATTTCCGCGCCTGGGCGTGCCGCGTGGCCCGCTTTGAAGCGCTCGCCTTCCACCAGGAACGGCGTCGCGACCGGCATCTGTTCCGGGAATCGCTGATCGAGAAGTTGGCCAGCGACGCGGAGCAAGAGCTAAGCGAATTGAGCGATTACCGCGAGCGGTTGACGCACTGCCTGCAAAAGCTCACGCCCGAGCAACGTGCGTTGGTGGCCGAGCGGTATAGCGACACCGGCTCCGTGCAGCAAATCGCCGCGCGCGAAGGGCGCACGGCCGACGCAGTGTCGGCGTCGCTCTATCGCATACGCCGGCTGCTGTGGAACTGCCTGAAACATGAACCGACGCGCTAATCTCGAAGCGATTCCATGACCGAAACGCCCGACCATCCGCTCGCAGCGCTAATCGCCGGCAGCCTCGACAACCTGCTCGGCGACGTCGATCGCGACCGCCTGTGCGAATCTCTGGAGACCGATGCGCAGTTCCGGCAAACCTACGTGCGGATGACCCTGCTCGATTCACTCCTCCATTCGGAGCATCGAGCGGCAAGCCTGCTGCCCGAGATCCTCGCGGAGTTGCAGGAAGCACCGCAGGCGGACGAAGCACTGCAAGGCGAGACACAGCAAAGTGAGACACAGCAAAGTGAGACACAGCAAGACGAGGCGGCCCACCTGCCCCGCGCCGCCCGATACGCGCAACTCTGGACCGTTCCGCTGGAGGTCGTCCGCACGAACCTGGCCGCCTCGCTGATGATAGCCGGACTGACGGTGACCATCATCGTGTTGTCGCTGGCGCTGATCGTGCCGGACTGGGAGCGGTCCGCACCGGTGGCAAACACACCGTCGACGGAGTTCGTCGCCCGCATTGCGCGGACTTCCCAAGCCGACTTCGACAAGACCAGCAACGGCAACTTCCAAAACCGCGATCTGTTCGACGACGACACAATCGTGCTCCACAGCGGGCTGGTGGTGATCGAGTACGACACCGGCGCCCGCGTGGTGCTGGAAGGCCCGGCGACGTATCAGGTGCAAGGCGCCAACGGCGGCGACTTGCGGCACGGCGGATTGGTGGCCCGGGTCGATACGAAAGCATCACAAGGCTTTTTCGTGGACGTGCCCGGCGCCCGGATTGTTGATCTGGGGACCGAGTTTGCCGTCGAGGTCGATGCCGACGGCGCGAGTGACGTTGCGGTGCTGTCGGGCGAGGTGGAGTTGACCAGGACAACTTTGCCGGAACGGAGCGTGAGGTTAACCGCCGGGAAAATCGCGTCAATCGACGGTCAAAGTGGTGAGATTACTCGGCAGGGTGACATTGCTCCTCAACTGGCCAGCGCGATGCGACGTCGTTTAGAAACTTTGGCGTTAGCCCAAGACGCTCCCGGAAGTAGATCGATTGCCGCGTATATCGTGAAGCCAATCGTCGCAAAGCAATCTACTTTTTTTTCAGCTACCAGCGGCGATAGAGCGGGACATCGGACGAATGACGGAACTGGCCTTTCCGACGCAACTACCGTCGAAACCGGGGACTCCGTTCCAGGAATCTGGCCCAGTCACTCGAATACGACTTCTAGCCCAGCCACCATGTGGTTGTCTACGAACGTGGCGGGAGGAAGCAGCGAGGGGGCGGAATGGGTTATGTATGACCTGGGGGCGGAGTACTTGTTGGGCGGCCTGCACCAATGGAACTACAACGAGTCTGGAAATGCCCTCGGCAACGGAATGCAGGACGTGACGATCAAGTTCGCCACCTCCAGCGCCGGATTTGATGCAGGCAACCAAGGCCACGCGAGTTGGGGGAGTGACTTCGCAACCACCTTTGCCAGCGCAACTGGGTGGAATACTTACACCGGGCAGACGATCCACTTCGATCGTCCCCGGACCGCTCGCTATGTCCTGCTGGATACCACCACGACCTGGGGCGACACCTACAATCGCACGGGCCTTTCGGAAATCCGCTTCATCACGGCCGGTGCCCAAATAAGTAAACCGCCCACGAACCAACGGCAGCGCGCCGAAGGCATTCCATAAGAGATTTGAACCCTTCTCCAACTCGACAGTCGGTTTTTCTCAAGGAGACAACATGAAGACCATATTAATCGCAATTTTTGCCATCGTGTGCGTGGGTGCCGAATCACTCAACGCCGCGACTATTGTGAATGCGGATGCGAGCCTAACTCCCAACGAAGTTAAGCAATCTACTTTTATTGCATCTGGCGGGAACAGAGCGGGTCGTCGCACGAGTGACGGAAGTGGCCTTTCCGACGCAACGATCGTCGAAACGGGGGACTCAGTTCCAGGAATCTGGCCGAGTCACTCGAATACGACTGCTAACCCAGCCACCATGTGGTTGTCTACGAACGCTGCTGGAGGAAGCAGCGAGGGGGCCGAATGGGTTATGTATGATTTGGGGGCGGAGTACTTGTTGGGCGGCCTGCACCAATGGAACTACAACGAGTCTGGAGCCGCCCTCGGCAACGGAATTCAGGACGTTACGATCAAGTTCGCCACCTCCAGCGCCGGATTTGATGCAGGCAATCAAGGCCACGCGAGTTGGGGGAGCGACTTCGCGACCACCTTTGCCATCGCACCTGGGTTGAATACTTACACCGGCGAGACGATCAACTTTGATAGCCCTCGAACTGCTCGCTATGTCTTGCTGGATACCGCCACGACCTGGGGCGCAACCTACAACCGCACGGGCCTCTCGGAAATCCGGTTCATCACAGCCGAACCGGTCCCCGAGCCTTCAACCATCGCCCTTTCTGTTGTCGGACTGCTGGCGCTGGTTGGACTGATGAAACTTAGAAAGAAATCCTGACGGACAAACGACCGTGGAAAGGGGATTCGTTTTAACTAATCAGAACAGACGCCATGAAAAGAACTGCTGCTTTTACACTCGTTGAACTGTTGGTCGTAATCACGATCATCGGCATCCTGATCTCGCTGCTGCTGCCGGCCGTGCAGTCGGCCCGCGAGGCGGCCCGCCGGGTGCAGTGCGGCAATCATCTCAAGCAGATGGGCCTGGCGGCGCACAACTTCGAGTTCGCCAAGGGGCATTTACCGCCGGCGCGGGTGCTTGCGCTGAATCCCAACAAGGAAGAATTCACGGCCACCTGGGCCGTGTTCATTCTGCCCTACCTGGAGCAGCAGGCGGCGGCCGATTTGTGGGACATGAAAAAGGGTTACTACGATCAAACGGCCAAGGCACGTCAGTTCGCCCACAGCCTGTATTACTGCCCTTCCCGGCGCAGCGGGCCGGCGCTCAGTGTCCAAGGCGACAACATCAACCCCAACGCAACTCCCAGCCAAAACATTCCCGGCGCGGTGGGGGACTATGCTGGTGTTTGCGGCGACTTCGGCGGGATCGCCCATGATAAACCGTGCTGCTACGGGTTTGAGGGAACGCTCGGCTCTCCCACTGAGTCCAACGGCGTGATCGTGACGGCCCGCGGAAAGGCAGGCATGGGGGCTTCCGTCATTGAGGAGGGTCTTACCTCCGCGCGGATCCGAGACGGCTTGAGCAATACCCTGATGCTGGGCGAAAGGCATGTCCACCAGGAAGGGTTTGGGCACCGCACTCTCAATGGAATCGCTTACGGCGACGGTTCGATCTACAACGGCGATCATAACAGCTTCTACGCCCCGGCCGGTCCCGGGTTCGGGCTGGCGCGCGGGCCGCAACATTCCGCCGGTGTTTCTCAGTTCGGCAGTTCGCATCCCGGCACGTGCCTGTTCGTGTTCGCCGACGGCAGCGTCCGCGGCTTGAATGTCAGCATCGACGAAACCACCCTCGGCCTGCTCAGCCAACGCGCCGACGGCCAGCCGATCCCGGGCGATGCGTTTTGAGTGATAATCGGCCCTAACGCGGTCAACAAAGAGCTTGCGGGTGCCACTGCTGCCCTCAGCAGTGGCGGGTACGAGTCGGGCCGTGAAGGCACGGAAAACTGCTGCTTCAATACAGATGGACGATCAACCCTTGGGACGAACCGGTTTGCAAGAATCCACTGCTGAGGGCAGCAGTGGCACCCTTTTTTCGAGGCGGCTTGACGAGGCACCCGTGGAGACAGCTCCCATGACGGCACAGCAATGGCGCCTGATGACAAGCATTCTCTTGCTGGTCCTTCTTGCCGGTTGCGGCGATCAGCTTGCGACGTATGGCGTAAGCGGTACCGTACTCCTCGCCGACGGCCAGCCGCTTCCCGGTGCCACGGTCTCAATGGAGTCGGTCGAAGGTTCCCACAGCGCAACCGCACAGACCGACGCCGCGGGCCGTTTCGAGATGAGCACCTACGCGCCCGGCGACGGGCTGCCGCTGGGAACCTATCGTGCCGTCGTCCTGCCACCGGCCAGCCTCGATCCCGACCGCTCCCAACCCGTGTTGTTCGATCCCAAGTACAGTTCCTATGAAACCTCGGGGCTGGAGTTTACCATTGATGGATCGACCGACGTGCTGATGATACGATTGGATTAGTGCAATACCAGCACGAAGCGCCGCATGTCTTCTTGCGAAAGGTCTTAAAGTAGCAATATGTTTTTTCAATCAATCCGCTTCGTCGCCCTACTGTCGTTGACAGGTTGCTACGCAACATTACTTGCCCACGAGTCGAACGCCGAACAGCGCCCGGCGCGGCCTAACATCGTGATCATCGTCGCCGACGATCTGGGCTGGGCCGACGTCGGGTATCACGACTCGCCCTTCCCCACGCCGCATATCGATAAGCTCTGCGAGACGGGCGTTGAGCTGGACCGCTTCTACGTCGCGCCGATGTGTACGCAAACGCGAGTCGGCCTGCTCACCGGCCGCTACTGGTCGCGATTCGGCAACACAGCGCCGACGAATGAGCGCGTGCTGCCGTGGAAGACGCCCACGTTGGCCAGCCTGTTGCAAGCGTCCGGCTATCAAACGGCCATCACCGGCAAGTGGCACCTTGGCTCGAAGCCGGAATGGGGGCCGCGCCAGTTCGGCTTCGAGCATTCGCACGGCGCGCTGGCCGGCGGCGTCAATCCGTGGTCGCACCTCTACAAGCCTGGACCTTACAGCCGCACGTGGCATCGCAACGACGAGTTGGCCGACGAAAATGGGCATGTGACTGATTTGATCACCAACGAAGCCGTGCGGCTAATTCGGGAAGAGTTCGATGAGCGGCCGTTCTTCCTCTATGTGCCGTACACCGCGGTCCATACGCCGTTCGATGAGCCTGAGGAATACCTCAAGCGGTGCGAGCACATCGACGCCGGCCGCCGCCAGTATGCGGCTTCCTGCGTGCATATGGACGACGGCGTCGGCAAGATCGTCGAGGCGCTCGAACAGTCCGGCCAGCGAGACAACACGCTGGTCGTCTTCTTCTCCGACAACGGCGGCGCCAACGGCGACGACAGCGCGCGTTATCCCGACACCAAGCCGACGACGACTGTGCAAGGGCTGAACCATCCGCTCCGCGGCTGGAAAACGCAGGTCTACGAAGGGGGCGTCCGCGTGCCGGCGGTAGTCAACTGGCCCGGTCGCCTCGAACCAGGCAAGGTCACCCAGCCGCTGCATGTCACCGACTGGCTGCCGACGATCGCCTCGTTGACCGGCCTGGAATTGTCGGGAGAATTGAAACTCGACGGCCGGAACATTTGGCCGGTACTTGGCGGAGACGCTGACGCGACGGACCTCGCCGACCGGGTGATCTATACCGTAGGAGTGCATGGCCGCGATGCCGCGCTGCATCGGGGCGAATGGAAGTTAATCACCCGGCCGGGACAATCGGGCAAGGCGCAGCTCTTTCGATTATCGGAAGACCCGCACGAAAAGAACGACGTCGCCAGCGAGCATCCCGAAGTAGTCCGCGAGATGCTGAAGCTGTTGACGGCGGAAGCGGCCAGCGACAACGATGCCTTGCCGAAGGCGGACAATTCCTGATGGGCGTTTGCCAGAAACTGCCTCGGAATTCCACGACGTGGCGGACGCTGCCAGCGTCCGCAGCACCCGTGAAAGCTTGCAAGCCAACCTCGACGCCGCGAATGCTGGCAGCATCCGCAACGTTGCAAAGGGGTGGCTAAGGGGACTCGAACCCCCGGCCTCTGGAACCACAATCCAGCGCTCTAACCAACTGAGCTATAGCCACCATAATCGCCCCCCGCAAAGCCTGACGAGGCCGTTGCCCGCGGCGGCGTAATATTCGATTATAAGCACCGCCCAAGTGCAACGTCAACGCCGCGCAAGTCGTAGGATGGGACCATTGCCCCAGGGCTTTAAGGGTCCGCCAGGGCAGTTGGAACAGGAGGAAACGGAGGAAACCAAGGAGTGTATGCTCCGTTGCCTCTGCCCCGCTCCGTTGCCTGACGAGTAACGTCGTCCGTACAACAATACCAGCACGCAGCGCA
>JBGTJT010000340.1:0-4156 GCA_041744995.1 Pirellulales bacterium
TTCGCCGCCGGCGAATTGCCGCTGCGCGAATCGCTGCACTATCCGCCGTTCGCCTCGATGGTGCGGTTCGTGATCCGCGGCCCGAGTGAACCGCAAACGCTCGCCTTCGCCGATGACTTGCTGCAGCGATTGCAGGAACAAGTCGAACTGCTCGGCGACGAGCACGCGCGGGTGCTCGGCCCCGCGCCGGCGCCAATCCCCAAGACGCACGACTTGTATCGCTTCAACATTCAATGTCACGCGGGGGACGGCGCGGCCTTGCGCGAGGCGGTCCGGCGGGCGACCAGGGGGCTTGCGGCGAGCGACGAGATTGCCTGGATTGCCGATGTCGATCCGGTGAATATGCTCTAGGTTGCAGCCCAACTGCTATGGCTCCCTACGCCGCGCTCCCCTAGAATTCCTTTCCAGGGATCGGTCTGCGCCGCGGACCGCAAGCTATGCCGTTTCAGCATCCGTTCGCATGTCCTATCGCTCATTCAAACGCGTCCTCGGCGAGACCAGCCTCGAGCGGAAGTGCCGCTTTCTGTTTGGCGCCTGCCTGCTGCTGCTGATTACCGGCAGCTTTCTCTGGTACGGACGCTCCACCGAGCAGATCGTGTACGAGCAGAATCCCAAGAAGGGCAAGATGCTCGTCGATACGATTATGGCGGTCGAGCATTGGGTCAAACTAGAAACGAACGAGCAATTTCTGCCGCTGGTTAAATCGCTCGTCGAGCGACTCGATACCGAGGAATACGAGTGGGAAGCGATCCGTCCCGCCTCGAATCGGCTGGGGGACGACTTCAAGCCGGCCGACGAGTTCGAGATCAAGCTGCTCGAGGAATATTCGCGGCCGGTCGAGATGGCCGGGGACGACAGCGGCGAGTTCACGCCGGAGGCGATCTACCGCTACTCCGAACGGTACTCGCCCGAGAACGACTATTACTACTATTACCAGCCGATCTACGTTAGCCGCTCCTGCATCGATTGCCATCGGATCAACAACCCCAACATGCACCTGTCGGAAGGCGATCTGCAATCGGTCGTCAAGGTCCGCATTCCCACAGAGGAGACCTCCCGGCAGATCAGTCAGAATCGCGCCTGGCTGCTGTTCACCGCAATCATCACTGTCTTTCTCGCGATGCTCGCGTTGTACGTGATCGTGCGGTATATCATTGTCAAGCCGCTGAAGCATCTGCGCGACGTGAGCGACGAGATTTCCAAGGGCAACATTTCGCTGCGGGCGGACATCAACACCAACGACGAATTTGAAGAACTCGCCGTGGCGTTCAACCGCATGTTGCGCAACCTGATCGACGCCCAGCAGGAATTGACCGCGGTAAACGACGACCTGGACAGCAAGGTCGACGAGCTGGCGCAGACCAACATGCGGCTGTACGAGATGAACCGGCTGAAGAACGACTTCATGGCCACCATGAGCCACGAGCTGCGAACTCCGCTGAACAGCATCATCGGCTTTTCCGACGTCCTCGACAGCATCGAATCGCTCGACAACAAGCAGCGCCGCTACGTGCAGAACATCCAGAAATCGGGCCGGCTGCTGCTGGACATGATTAACGATATCCTGGATCTGGCGAAGATCGAGAGCGGCAAGATGGAGTTGAACCTGTCGTCGTTCCGCATCGACCCGATTGTCACCGCCCAATGCGACATGGCTCGGCCGCTGGCGGAGAAGAAGAACATCGATCTCAATACGCACGTTGAGCCGGACTTGCCGGAGTTGTATCAGGATCAGGTGAAGATTCAGCAAATCTTGAACAACCTGTTGAGCAACGCCATCAAGTTCACACCCGAGGGGGGCCGCATCGATGTGTCCGCCCGCCGCGTGGCCGGGAGCATCTTCTCCAGCGGCGAACCGGGCGTCTCGCAAGGGGATCTGCTGCTGACGGTGACCGACACCGGCGTCGGCATCGCCGAGGAGGATCAATCGACGATCTTCGAAAAGTTCCGCCAAGGGCAGACCGCGCTGGCGGGCGGCGACGCCATGACCCGCGAGCACTCCGGCACCGGCCTTGGTTTGTCGATCGTGATGGAGCTATGCCGCCTGCTGGGAGGCGAGGTGGCCCTGGTCAGCGAACTGGGCAAGGGAAGTTCCTTCAGCGTGCGGCTGCCATGGACGCTGGAAGAACAGCCGCGGCTCGATTCCCCGCTGGCCGACGAACTGGACGAACTCACCAAGCAACGCAACGACCGGCCCAGACTGCGCGAATCGGTCGAGAGCGAAGTATAGCGAACGTCGCGGATCGCTTCGCGATTCGAAGCGTTTCCCACAGCGACCCGCCCTCATCCGACGGCTCCGCGGCGACCTCCTCCCGCAGAGGCTGTGAAAAAATCCCTCATCGAACATCAGCCGGAAGGCGCTAGCCTCCGGTTGGCGCCAAGAAACCGGCCGCAAGTGCGGTGCGGCTGATGTTGTGGAGGCGACTTCCAGCGTCGGGCAGTCATTTCACGGCCTCGAAGGAGTAGGATTGGTTGTTCCCCGCCCTGCCCTGCTTGGTCGCAACAGTTAAAATAACTTCGCACCCCTTCCGGCCTTCCAACGGTACACATCCCATGGTCCAGCCCAACTACGCCGGTCAACTGTCCGGCATGATCAACGCCTATAAGATTGCGCAATCCATCTACGTCGCCGCCCGACTCGAGGTGGCCGATGCCTTGGCCGCCGGGGCGCAAACTGCCGAGCAACTGGCCGAGGCGAACGGCGCCCATGCCGGGTCGCTCTATCGCGTGCTTCGGGCGTTGGCAAGCGTCGAGATCTTCGCCGAGGACGACCAGCGCCGGTTCGCCAACACGCCGATGTCGGAGTTGCTCCGCCGCGACGTCGAAGATTCCAAATGGGCCTGGGCGATGATGATGGGCGAAGAACACTTCGCCTGCTATGGCGACCTGCTCGGCACCGTGGAAACTGGCAAGCCGGCTTTCGAGCGGATCTATGGCAAGCCGATTTTCGAGTATCTCGCGCACAATCCGCGTTCGGCGGCGATTTTTGATGCGGCCATGGTCAGCGTGCATGGCCGCGAGACCGGGGTGCTGGCCCAAGCCTACGACTTCTCGCAGTTTGCCACGCTGGCCGACATTGGCGGCGGCAACGGCAGCCTGCTGGTCGGCGTGCTGGCGGAGCACCCGAAGGTGCGCGGCATCCTGTTCGACCTGCCGCACGTCGTTGAGCGGGCCGGCGACTACCTGCAAAAGCACGGAGTCGCCGACCGCGTCGAGCGGGTGGCCGGCAACTTCTTCGAGTCGATTCCCGTCACGGCCGACGCCTACCTCTTGCGGCACATCATCCACGACTGGACCGACGAGCAATGCCTCACCATTCTGCGAAACATTCATCAGACGATGTCGGACGACGCCCGGTTGTTGGTCGTCGAGAGCGTGATCCCGCCGGGCAACGAACCGGGCTTCGGCAAGCTGCTCGACGTTACCATGATGCTCATCCCCGGCGGCAAGGAACGCACCGAACCGGAGTTCCGCGAGTTGTTCGAGTCCGCCGGTTTCGAGTTGACGCAGATCGTACCAACCGGCGCCGAGGTAAGCGTGATCGAAGCCAAAAAGCGTTAGCGCCTGCCAATCTGAAATCAGAAATCCGAAATCCAGCATTCCCACCCCCTCATGCCCCAAGACAACCACCAAACCGACGTCCACCTATTCACCGACGGCGGATGCAGCGGCAATCCCGGCCCGGGCGGTTGGGCCTTCATCCTGCGGCATCCCGCTAGCGACAAGGAACTGGAGCGATCCGGCGGCGATCCTAAAACGACCAACAACCGGATGGAACTCCAAGCGGTGGTCGAGGGGCTGGCTGCGCTGAAGCGGCCAACCTCGGTCGAGTTGTTCACCGACAGCACCTACGTCGGCAAAGGGATCAGCGAATGGATGCCCAAGTGGAAACGCAACGGCTGGCGGCGGAAAGAGGGGCAGCGCTGGGCCGAAGTGAAGAATGTCGACCTGTGGCAGCAACTCGACGCGCTGTTGCAGACGCACAAGGTCAAATACACCCGCGTCGCCGGCCACAGCGGCCATCCGGAAAACGATCGTTGTGACGAACTGGCCGTGGCGGCGTATCAGCAATTCTTGGGGCGGTGACCAATACAAGCTCGAAGCGCCAGCGAGTGGGTTGCGCCAGAGTTGGGTTAGCACCGCAACCCACTCGCTG
>JBGTJT010000341.1:0-2975 GCA_041744995.1 Pirellulales bacterium
GACCGAGCGGGCGCGGGTCATCGCCAGCGGCGCCGATTGGCCCGAGGCCACCCTGTGGGCGGTCGCCAAGCTGCCGCCGCAACCGGGCGACGACACACTCGCCCAATTGCGCTCGCTGCACGCCGAACTAAAGGATAGTGAAGACGAAGCCGCCGAACGGCTGCGGGTCGGCATCGTAGCGGTATTGGCTCGTGAAGGGGACGAAACCTCGATGAGCTACCTCCGCGACTGCTTCGAGCAGGAGCCGAACCACCGCAGCGTGCTGGCGATGGGGCTGGCGCAGCAGCCCAACAGCGAGAACTGGCCGCTGCTGATCCGGGCTTTGCCGGTGGCTGAAGGGGCCGCCGCCATGGAGATACTGAACAAGCTGGGACAAAGCGACGTCATTCCGACCGAGCCGGAACCGATTCGCCAGGTAATTCTCAAGGGACTGGCCTTCAACGAACGGCAGCGGCCGATTGCCGTGCGGGTGCTCAATCACTGGACCGAGCAGGATTTCTCCGAGCCGGATCAAAGTTCCGACGAGCTGCTCGCTCGCTGGCAAGAGTGGTTCCGCACGACCTATCCCGGCGAAGCGGACCCGGCCCTGCCGCAAGCCGCCGACACCGACACCTACACGATGGCAGAGATTCTGGAATATCTCGACAGCGAAGAGGCGGTCGCTGCCGACAGCGGCCGCGGCAAGCTGGTCTATGGCAAGGCGCAGTGCGCCAGTTGCCACAAGTTCGGCGATTACGGCGAAGGGATTGGTCCCGACCTGACAAGCGTCGGCCGCCGCTTTCACCGCAAGGAGATCCTGGAGTCGACCATCTTCCCCTCGCAGGTCATCAGCGACCAGTACGCCAGCCACACGGTAATCACCCTCGACGGCCTTAGCTACACCGGGCTGATCGCCGACAGCGGCAACGGCAGCGTGACCGTGCTGCAAAGCGACGGCAAGAAGGTCGTCGTCGACGACGCCGACGTCGACGAGATCGTCCCCAGCAAGACCTCGGTCATGCCGGCCGGGCTGCTCAATGAGCTGACGCTGGCCGAGATCGCCGACCTGTTCGCCTACCTGGAAGGCAAACCGGCCACGGCGGTCACGCAACGCCCGGCCGAGACAATCAAGCAGTAGCTCCCGCTACGGGTAGCTGCATTCGCCTAGAATGCAGTCGCAGCGGAGAACGTGTTCCAACGCCTCGGAGCTCTAGGCGAGTTCCGCTACGGGCGCCGAAATACCAGCACGACGCGCGAGCGAGTGCATCTGCGGAGGAGTACGCGCTTTTCGCCCAGACCGTTTCGGCGGCGGAACACGTCATCCCCCGCCGTGTACTTGCTGGCGCTGCGCGGCTGGTATTGTGTGGCAGCCTGCCGCTTAATGCCGGTTCTTGCGCTGGTACCGCCGGCTGGCTTCTTCCAGCGTTTTGCGTTCCTTGCGCGTGAGGCTCGATTCGCCTTCGCGGCCGAGCTTTTCCAGAATGCGATCGACTTCCGCGGCCAGCTTGTCGGGCAGATCGCCAATGTCGTCGTCCGGATCGTGAACGCGTAGCTTCGGCCGCGGCTTGAGCCGCTCGAGCGACAGGCTCGACGGCAGCAAGTAGCCCAAGTGCCACTGCGTGCGATAGAACACGTACCCCATCGCCGCACCGATCAGATGCACGCTGGCGGCAACTCCGCTGGTGCGATCGAACGTGCGGATGACGTCGAATCCGATCATGATCACGGCCAACAGCCAGATCGGCATCGGAACGATAAACATAAACAAAATGGTCCGATGAGGATCACGCAAGACGAACACCATCGCCACGCCCACCACGCCGCCGGAGGCGCCCAGGAGAATATGATTTCGCAAGTTGGGGTCGGTCAAGGAAACGCCCTGCCCTGCCACAATCAGGTACTCCAGCGCCACCCATCCCACGGCGCCGATGAAGATCGTCGAGAGATAGAACTTCAACAACGTCTTGCCGCCGTAGACCGCTTCGACCTCGCGGCCGAGAAACCACAGGATCAGCATGTTGAAGATGACGTGCAAAACGTCCGACTCGCTATGCACAAAACCGTAGGTCAGCAATTGGTAAAACTGCCACGGCCGCTGCAACAGGTCGAGATGCAACGCCAGAAACTGCTCGATCGGGCTGCCGTCCGGCCCGCGGGTGAGCACCTGCAAGATATAAATCCCAACGGTCACCAGCACGATGTTGGTGACCATCAGCCGCGACCCGCCCAGGTTGAACCCGGCGGGGCGATCGTCGGCGGCATAGTCGCGGTCGTAAATGCCCATTAGATCCTCGTGACTCCGTTCCCAGGGCGACGGTCGCGCACCCTCAACTATGCATATTGTAGAGCGCCGCGGAGCTAGAACCAGAGCCGTAGTGGAACTCGCCTAGTGTTCCGAGGCACTGGGTACACGCTCCCCCACCGCTTCTGAATTCTAGGCGAATTCAGCTACGGCTGGCGAATTCAACTACTGGGCGGTCGTTTCGGTGGCCTGTTGTTGCAGGCGGCGATTGATGGCCGCCGCGGCGCTGAGCTGAATCCGCTCGATCTGGCTGGCTAGTTGCTGGTTTTCGACGAACCCCGCCTTCAACTCGGCCAGAACCTTGTTGTAGCTCGCGTCCAGTTCGGCCAGATGCTTGTTGATCGCGGCCAGTTCCCGCTGGTATCCCGCCTCGTCGAATTTCAGGCGTCGCTCGGTGTCTGCGAATCTCCCTAACAACGTCTGCGCTTCCTGCGCCGTAATACGGACCTCGCTAATCTTGCGCGAGATATCGGCGATCTCCTCCTGCAAGCGTACCCGGGCCAGATAATTGTCTTGAAACAGCGCGTCGTAGTCGCGCACGTCGCGCTCGAACCGCGGCTGCGAACCTTCCACCTTGGCGACGACGCCCGACTCCACCAGTTCCTCGACGCCGGGCACTTCGACGCCGTCGGGCGTTATGATCGTCGCTTGCGCCAACCAGGCCGTCTCCCCCACTTCCATCACACGAGCCGGC
>JBGTJT010000342.1:0-4899 GCA_041744995.1 Pirellulales bacterium
GACGGTCGACACGATCGAGCCGTCCCTGCGTCCCACAGTGGGCGATCTGCTTGTCGCCGCCGGCGCGGACCACTATCAAGTCCGCGCGCATCACGTGCTCAGCGGCGTCTACGTGGAGCGCGGCCAGCCGGCCTTGGCCGAGCGGCATCTCGATCTGGCTTCGCAGGGCGGGGCCTCGGTCCTGTTCGGTTACAGCGAGCTGGCGGCGGCCTTCGAGCGAGATGGTGACTTCACCTCCGCCGGGCGAGCCTATATCAAAGCAGCCGAACATGGCGACTCGCCGGTCACGAGCCTGCGGAAGGCATGGCAAAACTTCCGCCAGGCAACGCAACCGTAGGTCAGGCGGCTCGCCTGACCAAGGAAGAGCGGCATGATTCACCGCAACGGCTTGCAGCGTACTTCTGTAACCCTTCAGCCTTCTGAAGTATGAGGACGGCTCAAGAATATGGCAAAAAGATTTTGGGGCAAAAAGATGAAAGACGTTGGACGCCAATCGTATTACTTGAGCTCAGCATCCCAGACCACGAGATCGGGATTACTTTTTTCATGCAAAATCCAAGCGACCAACATATTTCTGCCCTCAAATCTTTTTGCCAGTCCTTCGAGGGGTTAATCGAAATCGGCCAGCCACCAGCAATCGCTCACCTTCACTTGGCTAAAGTGTTACAGAAATTTCAATTTGCAGGTCGCCCACGACGCTCGACAATTTCAATTGCGGTCTACCGCACTTCCTCGATCGCCTCGTCCGCTTCCTCATGGTCGTCGCCGTCGGCCTGCGGTTCGTCCTGCTCCGCCGCGGCGGTCGGGTCGTAATCGAGCACGGCCAGCATGGGGAAATGGTCCGAACCGATATGCCGCAGCCGCCGCAACTCGACCAAGCGGAAATGGTCGGAAACAAACACGTGGTCCAACGGATATCGGAGCAGGAGTCGATTCGCGTTGTATGTGTTGT
The DNA here is from genome assembly GCA_041744995.1 of Pirellulales bacterium. GTDB lineage: Bacteria > Planctomycetota > Planctomycetia > Pirellulales > UBA7805 > JBBDLY01. The sequence goes on from JBGTJT010000342.1 coordinate 953, forward strand.
ACAAACCGCGACCGACGCGGGGATCGAGCATGCCGCCAATCCGTTGAAATAGATGCGTGGACCGCGACCAGGCGACGTCGTTGAAGTCGCCGGCGACAATGACCGGCAAGCCGTCGAGCTGGGCCACTTCCTTGGCCACCAGCAGCAGTTCGGCGTCGCGCACATCGGAGTCCTCGCGCTCGTCTTTTTCCGGCCGGAGCAAACCGGGCGGGCGGGGATGCAACCCATATAAGCCCACGACTTCTCCCGACCGCAGCCGCAGTCGGGTGCGAATCGAGGGCACTTCAGACTCGACCAAGAACCGTACTTCCGGATCGATCAACTCCAGGCGCGAGTAGAGCAGCATGCCGTATTCGTTGTCCTGCCCTTGCAGAATGGTGTGGGGGTACTCGTGCTCCAAGTCGGCAAGCTGCTCCTGCCACCAAGTGGTCGGCTCGGTCAACAGGATGACGTCGGGGTTCGTTTCACGAATCAGTTCCAGCAACGCCGGCACGTCGCGATTGTCATAGAGCACGTTGGAGATGAGCAGCGAAATCCGCGAGGAGGCGTCGTCCTCGCGACTGTCGGCGACCTGACGAGGATACAGCATCGTATAGGGCAAAATGGCCGCCACCTGCCAGACGAGTCCTGCGGCCAACAGCGCCGGCGGCGCGTACTCCCACCAGCGAAACGGCGTCCAACACCGCAGCCCCGCGTAGCCGACGAGCACGATCGCCATGGCGACGGCAAGTTGCACACGAGGAAAGTCGAAGATCCGCACCCACCAGGCGTTGGCATGAATCAACGGAATAATGGTTCCACACAGCAAGGCCAACGAAGGCAAGCCGAGGGCAAGGTGCAAGAATGCTCGCATGGAACCCGTCCACGAAGGTTTTCGACTAATCGGTTACTCGGCCGCCGCATCCAACTCAAACGCCGATTGTACCAGCCCACACACGGTCCGCCATCAACTGATGCATATCGGTTCTTCTCTGTGGTCTCTGTGCCTCCGTGGTTCAATACATTCCGGCTTGCTTCGCTCGGTCAAATTGTCGTGAAACTTTGCTGAAACGCCCGTCCGCTCGTCGCGTAGTCTGTCTGGCGAAGGGAATCAGGGGATTTCCTGAAAAACCTCTTGCCAACAAACATGGACGCCGATACACTACGTGAACACGCGTTTAAGTTGGGCGGGAGGCGCGTTTTCCCTGCTCCGCCCGTCCAACCGCTTGCCACGCCACCCGTTCTGATAGATAAATCAAGGAGCACGAACATGGTTTCCGGAACCGCGACCAAGAACAGCACTCCCTCAGCGACAGCGAGTACGCGCATGGCAAAGAAAAAAACGACCAAGAAAGCCTCCCAGCCGGTCGGAGCGGAGCGAAGCGGCGTGCCGCAGGACAACTCGGCCCTGATGACCACCCTGCAGCAGATTGAAAAACAGTTTGGTGAAGGGGCCATCATGCCGCTGGGGGCCGATTCGGTTCGCGCGATCCAGGGCATCTCCACCGGCTGTCTGTCGCTCGACTTGGCGCTGGGGGGCGCGGGCATTCCCCGCGGCCGGGTTATCGAGATGTTCGGCCCCGAGTCGTCCGGCAAGACGACGCTCGCCTTGCATGTGATCGCCCAGGCGCAAAAGAAGGGCGGCATCGCCGCCTTCATCGACGCCGAGCACGCGCTCGATCCCGGTTGGGCCAAGAAACTGGGCGTCGAGTTGGAAACCCTGCTGGTCAGCCAGCCCAGCCACGGCGAGCAGGCGATGCACATTTGCGAGATGCTGGTCAAGAGCAACGCCGTGGACGTGATCGTGATCGACTCGGTCGCCGCCCTGGTGCCGCAACGGGAATTGGAAGGAGAGATCGGCGATTCGCACGTTGGCCTGCAAGCGCGGCTGATGAGCCAAAGCCTGCGGAAACTGACCGGCGTGATCTCCAAGAGCAAGACCTCGGTGATCTTCATCAACCAGATTCGCGAAAAAGTGGGGGTGATGTTCGGCTCGCCCGAAACCACCCCCGGCGGACGGGCGCTGAAGTTCTATTCCTCCTGCCGCATCGACGTCCGCCGCATCGGGCAGTTGAAGGACGGCGAGGAAGTGGTCGGCCAGCGGGTGCGCGGCAAAGTAGTGAAAAACAAAGTCGCGCCGCCGTTCCGCTTCGCCGAGTTCGACATGATGCACAGCAACGGCATCAGTTACGAGGGGGACATCATCGACCTGGCGGTCGAGCAGAAAGTGGTGGTCCGCAGCGGCGCCTGGTTCCGCTATGGCGACATCCAACTCGGCCAAGGCAAGGAGAAAACCCGGCAGTACCTGGTCGAGAATCCGGCATTGACCGAGGAAATCAAGCAAAAGATCCTCTCCGCCGGAGGGCATTTCGCCCTCATGACCGCCGCCCTCGGCAACGGAGAGGCGACGGACGGCGAGGCGGAGGACGGCGCGGAAGCGGAGTAGATCGGGCCAAAAATCGCGCCAGATGGTTGCCTTCCCCCCCCGTTGATAACGTACAATCTCGTAAGGCCGTATTATTCATACGGACTAGGGCGTGTTGTTCATGAACGCATAGCAGACGAGGTTGTCGGATGGGGGTCGTGCGAAGCTGCCAAAATGCTGCCGGTTCCGTTCGTCTGCGGCGAGACGCCGCAGTCACGCGTATTGCGCGAGGCTGCCAAAGTGCTGCCGGATCGTTTTCGATCGCGGTGTTGCTGTGCGTACAACCCGCGGCGGCGCAAGGCGACGCCGGCCAGGTCACTGGGCTGCAAGCGGCGATTGCCGTGGAGACTCTGCTGGTCGACGCCATCGAGCGGGCCGAGAAGTCGGTGGTGGCGCTCGCCATCTTTCGCAAGTCGAACGATCAGCTCGCTCTGCCGGGCGCGGTGCCGGAGATCGGCGACATTCCGGATCAGTTCGGTACCGGCGTGGTCATCGATCGCAAGGGGCTGATCCTGACCAACTACCACGTACTGCGGGCCGAAGAGCCGGTGTGGGTAGCCGTCGCCGGCCGCCGGGCCTATATGCGCGCCCGCGTGAAGGGTGCCGATCCGCGCAGCGATCTGGCGGTGCTGGAGATTGTCGACGAAACGGGCACACTCGACCTGACGCCGGTCACCTTCGGCGACGCCGCCAAGCTGAAGAAGGGGCAGATCGTGATCGCCCTGGGCAATCCCTACGCCATCGCCCGCGACGGCCAGGTGAGCGCCAGTTGGGGCATCGTCTCCAACCTGCAGCGGAAGGCGGCGCCCGAGGCGCCCAGCGACAGTGAACCGACTGGCAAGCCGACGCTGCATCATTACGGCACGCTGATCCAGACCGACGCCAAACTGAACCTGGGAACCAGCGGCGGGGCGCTGGTCAATCTCCAGGGAGAGATGGTCGGGCTAACCACCAGCCTGGCGGCCGTGGCCGGCTATGAAAAATCGGCCGGCTACGCCGTGCCGGTTGACGAGACCTTCCGCCGCGTGGTCGATACGCTCAAGCAAGGTCGCGAGGTGGAGTACGGCTTCCTCGGCATCGGTCCGGACGACCTCTCCCGCGGCGATCGGCTGCGCGGTGAGCAAGGGGTACAGGTGGCCAACGTCGTCAGCGGTCTGCCGGCTGCCGGCGTGTTGTTTCACGGCGACATCGTCACGCATGTCAACGGCGCGCCGCTGGCGGACACTGACGGGCTGATGCTCGAGATCGGCCGGCAGCCGGCCGGATCGGAAGTGGAGCTGCGCGTGAAACGCTCGCAGCGTCACCTGCGGCCGAAGGTCAAACTGGCCAAGTACAATGTCCGTGGGGACAAAGTGGTCACCACGCCGGGACCGCAATGGCGGGGACTGCGGGTCGACTTCGTCTCGGCGCATTGGGCGCCGACGCGGTTCGTCTCGCCGCCGGCCAATTGCGTGTACGTGACCGAAGTCGAGGAAAACAGCCCCGCCTGGCAGGCCGGCCTGCGGCCGGGCAACCTGATCGGCCAGGTCGACGGCCAGCCAAC
>JBGTJT010000343.1:0-10726 GCA_041744995.1 Pirellulales bacterium
TCCAGCAGCCGGCTGTGCAGATCGCGCTGGATCCGCGCGGCCGCAAGCTGCCAGTTGAGGGCTTGCGCCCGGCGCAACTGCCGGAGCAGCTTTCGGCATTGTTGCCAGGTCGCCTCGGGCAGTGCCGGCAAGCAGTCAGCCGACGCATCGGGCTGCAACGACAAGTGGATCGCCGCGGCCAGCCGCAGTAGGCGGCCTGCGTTATGGTTCATGGTCAGGTGTTCTCCAGGAGATCAAAACAAACCGCCTCCCGCCTTGGGGCAGTCCCTTGGCGGGAGGCGGCTGAAGAAGGGATGCACGTTGACGAAGAACTGCGCGAGGGAACTACCGGCGAGCCCCCTGTATCTTGATTGCGGTGATTGAGACCCGGTCGCCCTCTTGGAGTGTCTGATCCGCCGAGCAGGGCTGGCGGTTGACGCGGATCAGGTAGTCCTGCGGATCGCCCTGGTGGACGTGCTCGCGAAACAGCGACTTGACGGTGGTTCCTTCGGCGACGTCCGTGTAGTCGGCGAAGCCGCCGCCGAGGTTATTGATCAATAGAATGCGCACTGGCGTGATCCTCCTTAAATGGTGATGTAAAAGTTCGAGTTTGCTGGCGCGCGACCGATCGGTCGGCCAGTTAAGAAATGCTTGATGTCCTCCTGCGAGGATCAAGTCTTGTCGGGAGACTCGTCCGCCTGAAACTGCTCCCAAGAATCGCACAGCTCTCTTCGCAACTGCGAGATCCGCCCCGCGGAGACCTGAAATCGCTGGGCCACTTCGTTCGTTGAATAACCCTCCGCCAACAGCAGGGCGATTCGCTGATCGCGCAGGCTGCGAGTCTTCAGCCAGGCTGCGAAATCCAGCCGGAAGCAGACCTGGTCCGGCACCGGCGCCCGTGAGTGGTCGATGAGCGAGTAATGCCAGTAGCCCAGCCGGGTAAAACTTTCGACGTCGAGGTCGTGGCGGATCTGAGCGGCGCGACTCATCACGTCGTGGCTGTTGTATGGACTCCCAACGCGGCGGCCGGCGAGGACATGAGTGATCGCCCATCGGACGAGCCGCGTGGGGAAATCAAAGGGATTCTTGCCGCGGCGCTTCAGCCGGATAAAGCTTACCAGCGCTGCGGCTGTGGTCTCCGCAATCGCCTCTTCTCGATGGTCGGCCGGCCAGCGAAAGAAAGCGCGGCCAGCATACCGCCGGATGATCGGCAGCAGCGGCAGGAAGTCGTCATGCTCTCGTGGTGGATGGTCAAACGCGACGGCATAACCGGACAAAGGCACCTCCTGGGTTTTGGGGTAGCTGGTTGAGAACCGTTCTGCGAGCAACGCATGCTCAAGACTGTGACGGTTCGAAATCCTTTGAGAGGTTAAGCCAGCGGCCTCCATGCCGCCGGCTGATCTCGTCGCAGTTAGCACGGCAGCAGGCGCGGCCGCATGGCGTCAACTTCGTCCCAATCCAGCCAGGGACTCGGCTCGGGGTCGTAAGCCGGTTCCTCGAAACTCGCCAGGCTGAATCCGCGGCGCGTGATCTCGGTAACGGTTTCGCCCGTGGCTCGCGAAACCAAACGATTCAAGTCACTTTGCGTCATCGCAATTTCCTTCACAAAGAACAAAGAAAGCGACCGCCCCCCGCGGAGCGGTCGTTGCCAGAAAAGGCACAACCGCCCCGCGACCACCGCGAGGCCAACAATATCAGTCAGTCTGCTCCCGCTCGCGTTGGGCTAGCGGGTTCTTGGGGCACAGAGTATTGCGGCGGCTTCCTCCAGGGCCGCCAATTGTTTGTCAGTGAGCCCAAATTGCACAAGCAGCAACAGTTCTCTTAGCACGGTGGCCAAGGCGTTCTGCCGGTCGTTCTCGGTAACGTCGGCCGGCAGCAGCACGTCCGCCGGGCAAATGTTGCCCACGGCGATTTCGCTCCAAGGTCGCACGGCCAGCGCGCCGCTGCCGGCAAACCGGCAGATGCAGTACGCCTCGGTGACGCCGACGACCTCGGCCGCCGGCGCGTCAGCGGCGTCAACGACCGACATGCCGGGCACAATAGTGACCGGCAACGGCCGGTCTCTCTTCAAATTTGTCATGGTTGCGATTGTTCCTCCCCGGTTCGCCGGATTGTTTGTTGAGGAAACGGCGGCTATGCCTGAAGCCTATGAGACGTAAGCCAAGCAGCCTCGGCCGTCAGGGCTGCGCTGCGGGTGGCGAACGGTCCGAGAACAGGGCCATTAACCGGCCCCAGGTCGGCCGTCCAGCGGCCATCGGCGGTCGGCTCGACGTGCGACGCCCGCCGGATTTCGCAACTGCCCAGTTCGCTCAGGGCGATCTCCTCGCCATAGAGGCACCGCACGCTGCCGTCTGGTCGAATTACAAGCTGCATGGGATCTCCCTATTTGGGCCGCCGCAGGATGTTTCGCCGCGGGCGATCGACCAGGAGCCCATCGAGCACGCTCTGCACGCCGGAGAGCTGCGTCGCGACCTGCTGCCGCAACGCCTGGCTGTCCCGCAACTGCTGCGGCTGGACGCCCGAGACGATCTGCCGAGCCCGGCCGACCAGTTCCTCCAACTGCTCGTTGGAGCCGATGTTCAAGTGCCGGAAGCGGTCGAAGAACTCCGTGAGGTTCTCCACGGCGGAGTCCCTGAACACTTTCGGCCTGGCGTCTTCCGTCCCGGCCAGCCGGTCCGACAGGTGCGAAACCAAACCTTCCAGTTCCTCCAGGAACGCCTGTTCGGCCAATTGCACCGCCTCATCGAACCGGGCCGCCACCCGCTGGGCTTCCTGCTCATACAGCGCCGGATTCAACTGTCGCAGATAGTTGGGTGGCTCGACGGAAGGAAACTCCCAGCTCATCTCGAACAGCCCCAGCAACGTCGAGGGATAATCAGCATCGTTGTACAGATCGCCCAGCAGGCGGCGGGCGGCCGATTTCAGGGCGTCGAAGTCGGCGTTGAGCGCCGTGACCGCTTCGTCCAGCTCGTCCTTCAGCGAGGTCATCTGCACGGTCATCAGCTCCAGATCATGGTGCTTGATCAGCCGGATGCCCGGCTCCGGGTACGGCAGGCTCAAGCCTTTCCAGAACTGCACGGCCCGGCTGCGAATGGCGGTGACCGCCTTGAACCGGGTATTGCTGGTGTCGATCAGCTTTTTGCCGGCCGAAAGAAAGTTGCCCTCGGCGCCGAACGATTCGGCCGCCTGGGCTTTTTGTTGGCTGGAAAGCGTTTTGCGAACGCCCCACCAACAGAAACTCAGCCGCATGGCAGCCATCGTGGTGCGCAAGCGCTGCGCAGCGATCGATGAGGGATGGGTCGTTGGTTCCTCAAGGGAAGTGCTCATGAATTGGGTTGCTCCGGGGGTTTTAGGTTGTGGTCATTCGCTTGCTGCTGGGCGCCGGCCTTCATTGGCGTCGCGGGGATCAAGCCGTGGTTGCCCAGCTCATTGGCCAGGTGCTCGCAGATATCCGCGCCCTGCCATTGCTTCTGCGGATTCCAGTACGTGTGACCTGCTTCGTCGTCGTCCAGATAAAGACACTCTTGGACGGCTTCGACAATGGCTTCGAGTTGGTCGCGGGTCAGATCGCTTGCTTTACGCATTGGGATTCCTTTTCGAGGGACGAGTGCGGCGAGAGAAACTGGCTCCAGCCGTTGGGGAGCTACTATTGTATCGCGACCCGTTCCATCGACGCCCTAAACGAATCCCAGCTCACTCAGCTTGGCATAAGCTTCCTCGTCGGTCGCATACCGCTGGCACTGATCGCATCGTTCAACTTCTTGGGGCGAACCGGCGCGGCCGTTTTCCAGGTGAGCCAAAATGCCGGTTACGCCGCAGCAGAAATAGCCCGGCAACTCGCACTCGCAGCTTTCCTCGGGCTCCCAGCAAGCTTGCACAAACCCCGCCCCGCCGGCATCGGTTTGCAGTTGTTCTTCAGCTACGCCCTCCACGTCATAATCTTGGACAACAACCCGGACGCGGGCGGGAACGTCGACATGCTGCACGACTCCGCCCGCCACGCTGACTGTGACAACCGCTGGCGGTTTCAACCCGAGGGCACCATTGCCGGCGCTATCCGGAGCTTCGGGCTGCCGTTTGCCAGACGCCAGCATCCACGGCTGCGGTGCGATCCACTCGAACCAGTCCTGCACGCTGGGGATTCGGCCCAGGTCTTCCTTGACATGCTGTTCGCCCAGGAATCGCGTCGGCACCCGCCGACCTTGGCTGTTCGTAATGGTCGGCCCGAACAGCCGTTCGGCCATAAAAATGCCCTCGGCGTGATGCCGTAGCGCCCGGTGCCGGAAGTCGGCCAGAAAACTCTTGCTTTCATCAAACCACGAGTGGACGGAAAAATAATCGTCGGCGACGCCGCCGTATTTGCGGGCGCTCGATTCAGCGTGATGGAAGGGGTTCATAAGTCGATCACTTCCTCCTCGTACTCGGAGTCTTCCACCCGCCAGTTGTGCTCGCGGGTGAGTTTGCGGCCGGTGACGTCGATCACCAGTTCGCCGAAGGAACCCGAATTGTCCTGCCAGCCTCCCGGCAGCAGTTCGCAGCCGGTGTCGCGGAGGCGGTCCTGCCAGGGAATGTCCAGCTCGACGGGCTTCTCACCGGCCAAGGCCGTGACGTCGTTAAACGTGCCCTCGTCGCCGTAGCCGTCGTAGTACAGCTGGACCTGGCTGACGCCCAGCGCGGACAGGTCATCACACAGGACGGCAAACGCTTGCAGGGCCGACTGGCGTTGCTCCTCGATCCGCTGTTGCAGTCGGTCGACGACCTCGTCGACTTCGTCGTCACTCGGGTCAGGCGGGCAATCTTCGTTCATAGAGAAGTTCTCCTACTTGAAAGATGGGCAGTGCAAACCGGGAATCGATTGACACCGGGGAAAGCGACGGCTTGGAGCCAGTCGATGGAGAGAAGTCGTGGCGCTGGTAGGGTGCTGCGCCGTGACTGCTAGAACATGCTCTATCGCCGACGTCTGCCTCGGCGATAGCCGACGTTGTATCCTTTCCGGCTCCCGGTCGCCTTGCCTTTGCGGTAAATCCACGCCGCGACCACGAGGACAATTATCAAAACTATGATCGGTTCGATCATTTCTCCTCCGTTTGCTGTTGTTCTGGATGTTCTCTGGCAGCTTGAGTGGACTGCCAGACGTGCTAGACCACCCGCCTGATGCGAGTGATCCTCGCCGGGTCAGTTGCTGGACGGATCGACGTTGAGCTTGCGCCGCCGCCCCTTGGCCTGGCTGTGCTGATAGAGACCCGGCTCGTTGGCCGACAAGCACCGGCCGCTGGCCCAGCTCCGCAGCCGCTCGACCGATTCGGCGGCGGTCACGGCCAACGGCACCACGTTTTGGGCCGCCTGCACCAGCGGCACATCCAACAGGGCCGCCAGCCGGGCACAGGCTTTGATTTCGGCACCCGTGTAGCTGGTGTCGTCCGGCAGTTTTTGATTGGCGTCGAGTTCGTACATCTGTTGGTAGATCCGCCAGATGGCCGCCTTCTCGTCGCGGCTCGGCAGGTCCAGGAAGAAGATGCCGTCAAACCGCTCGCTGCGGCCGAACTCCGGTGGCAGCTTACTGACGTCGTTGGCCGTGCAGACGACGAACACGTCCGACGTGTGGTCATTGAGCCACTGGAGAAACGTGCCGAACATCCGAGCCGACACGCCCGAGTCTCCCTGGCCGTTGACGCCGGAAAACGCCTTTTCGACTTCATCGACCATTACCACGCAAGGCGCCATGGCGTCGATAATCTGCAGCGCCTGCCGCGTGCGCTCTTCCGACTGCCCGACGAGCGAGCCCATCAGGCTGCCGACGTCGAGGATCAGCACCGGGCGGCCCACTTCCTGGCCAAGGGCTTTGCAAAACTGGGATTTTCCACAACCGGGCGGCGAGAGTAAGAGCACGCCGCGCGGCCGCTTGAGCGGGTTGTCGCGGGAAGGCTGCAACAGGCTGCGCTTGCAGAACGCCTTCAGCGCCGACAGGCCGCCCAAACTGCTGAAGGCGGCCGCGCCGCGGTAGAGGCTCATCAGGCCGCTCTTTTTTAGCATTTGGGACTTCTGTTCCCACAGCGTGCCTGCGGTCAGGCGGCCCTCTCTCACAAGTGACAAACTATACGCTGACTCTGCTTCATGCCGGGTCAGGCCCACGGCCGCGTCCAGCAGCCGATCGCGGTCGATGCCGCTGGGCATTTCGCCTTCCTCGGTGGCAATCCCTTCGGCGATTTGGGCCAGTTGTTCCCGGTCGGGCAGTTCATGCTCCATCACGACGAACAGTTTTTCGAGTTCCGTGGGGATCTGCACCATGGGGGACAGCACCACGACGAAGGTCCGCGTTTGCTTGCCGGCTGTGAGCTGTTGACACAGCGCCTGCACAATTTCGGCAGATTGCAGAAACCGGTGGAAGTTTTCCAGCACCAGAATCGCCGTGCCGTCCGGTGTGGCCAGCGCCTGCAGCGCCCGGATCGCCGCCAGCGGATCGCCGCCGCCGGCTTCCACGTCGGCGCCGGGGACCTGCAAACCTTCAGCCACGTTCCAGGTCGCGAGCTGCCAATCTTCTCGCTGGCAAAGCTGGGCAATCGCCTGCAAGGCGTCGGCGTGTTCGTGCGATTGGAGCCAGATGCCCGTGAAACAGGCGCGGATATACTCCGCGAGCCGCTCAGTGAGCGTCATTGCAGTATCTCCTTTCGAGTGTACGAGTAGTAGAAGTAATGAAACCGCCCGGCCGGCAGAGTCACTGTTGTTCCAGCCGGGCGATCTCCCGTTCCAGCCGGGCGACCTTTTTCTGCTGCTTTTCCACTGTGTGGAAGGATCGGCGCAGCTTGGTCAGCCAGCGGGCTAAGCTCTGCTGTTCCTTGGCCAGTTGGGCTCGCTTGGCGGTGAGCTTCTGCTGCTGGCGAGCCTCAGCAAGTGTCTGGCGGGGTGGCCGCAGGACGCGGCGGCGGGCTGTGCTCATTCGGCTACTGCCCCTCCCGCAGCCGCTGCTGCTGGTTTTCCATGGCGTAGAACTCGGGCGTGAACTGCTCGCCGGTCCGCTTGCCGAGCGACTGCTCGATGAAGCGGCTGGCCTGCTGGCACTCGCTGCCGGCAAAGCCCTTGGTCTCTACCCGGCTTTCGCCATTGGGCGCCACGGTGATTTCGATTGTCTTATTCAAGCGCACCTCCTACGTTGACGGTGACCTTAATCGAGCCGTCCTCAAGCTTTTGCTCGGTGCAGGTGTGGCCGGCGCGCCGGGCCTCCAGACGGCATTTTTCGACTGCATAGCTCTGTAAAAACTCGTCCAGCCGGCCGCGATTGCCCCACCGGTTGTTAAAATTATCAAATTGCACGATGCCGGATTCGACTTCGCACACGATCGGATAGCGCCAGGCGGGAAGCTGTACTTGCCAGCCGGTTCGCACGCCGCTGAACAGCCGCGTCTCGCCGTAGATCGGCTGCCCCAAACTGAGCCGCCGGCAGGCGGCCTGAATGGCGACGGGATCGCGGACCTGGGTCTCAATGGTCACTATGTGGCTCAATGCTTTTCTCCTTCATTGTTGGTTTCTGTGTCCGCCGGCGGCTCGTGCTTGGTGAGCCGCGGCGTTTCGGTCTTCGATTCGCCGCCGTCCGACAAGTCGCCCACGCGAGTCAGCAGCACGGGCTGCTCTCGGACCAGGTCGAGAATCAGCATCTCATTTAGCTCAGTCTCGGCGGCCGGATCGCTTCGCAAAGTGACCAGCAGCGTCAGACAGAACGCCAAGGCGGCCACTGCCACCAGAGCCGCCCCCAAGGCTTTGGCCGATGGCAGCAAGATGGACTCCGTGCGGCGGTCCTGGGCGATCTGCTTCCGTTCGACCTCCAGGCCAGTGAAGCCTTCATTGAGCGTCGCTCGCTCAGCTTGCAATTCCTTGTGAACAGCGACAATCTCTTTTCGAGCTTCGGCATCCGCCTCGACCAGGCGTTTGGTGCCCTCGGCCACTTCGCGGTTGAGATTCGCCATTTCCTTGTTCTGTTCGGCCTGCCGGTCGGCCGCCTTATCGGCGACCTCCGCCGCGTGGCGGTAGCCGGCGTCGTCGTCGTCGCAGCCCGCGAGGGTCGCGAGCATCAATGCGGCCAGCAGGCTGCTACGGATCACGGTTGGTTTCATTGTGCCTCCGGTGTTGAAATATTGCCCTGAGCAGTTTTTGCAACGCTCGCCGCAACCGGGTCTCGCGTATCAACGCGAGCACGGTGATCAGCAGCGCGACGGCCAGGGCGGTCAGAATGAAATAGAGCATGCGCTGTCAGGTCTCCTTAAAAGTGAAGATCGTTGTCTGTTGCAAGCGGTATCTCCTTTCGTTGGATCTGTGGAACGGAGAAATGAATGTCGTCGTCTTTACGGGCAATGGCCGTTCAGCGCCGCCGGCGGCGACCCACACCTCTGCGGCAAGTGCAGCGAGTTTGGCGACGACGGGATTGATGGGCAAATCTTGCAAATAAGGAAACGTTATGAGTACAACGCACCACTTAACTGCTACATTGTCAGAACCAGTTTCCCTTTTGCCCTATCGATCAACTGGCTCCGAAAAACAGGTTGCGCCTCACCTGAACTCCCCGCAGTTGGGTTGAAGCCGGCTTTTTACAAACTTGCTAGCAAGGATCCATCGTGACTCAATTCAGTGACCAAACATCCACTCCGCTGGATCTGTCGCAGTGTGATCGGGAGCCAATTCATATCCCCGACGCCATCCAGCCGCATGGCATGCTGCTGGCCATCACGGAACAGGGGCTAGCCATTGTGCGGGTCAGCAGCAACTGCGAGGAGTGGCTTCAACAGCCTCCCCAACAGCTCATCGGTCAGTCGCTCGAAATCCTGCTGACCCCCGAGTCCGTTGCTTTGTTGAGGGACTCTTTGTCTGAATGCGGCGACTCGATTTCAAGTCTGCGGACGCTTCGATTCGCGTTAGAGAAGGGCAAGTCCGTTGCGTTCTCCGCGTCCGTGCATCGGTCCGGCAGCACCGTCATCGTCGAGCTGGATCGCCTGCCCGTCGCGGTTGCCGTGGAAGATCAAGTTGAGCTCAACCTGATGGGGAAATGTCGCCTTGCCAACCGCCGACTGGGGCAGTGCAAGAGCGTAGAAGAGTTGTGTCAGGTCACCACGCAGGAACTAAGTGCGTTCACAGACTATGACCGAATCATGGTCTATCAATTCGACGACGAATGGAACGGGGCCGTGCGGGGCGAGCAGCGCTTGGAAAGCCAGGAACCCTACTTGGGGCTGCATTTTCCTGCCACCGATATTCCCGCGCCGGCCCGAGCCATGCTGCTGCAAAACGGATTGCGCGTGATTGCCGACGTGCAGTATCAGCCGGCGCCCTTGTTTCCGCGGGCGGATGCGCGCGACGTTCAACCGCTCGACCTGAGTCGGGCCCAGCTTCGGAGCGTCTCCCCGATCCATCTGGAATATTTGCGGAACATGGAAGTCCAAGCCAGCTTAACGATTTCGTTGCTCGTGGACGGCAAATTGTGGGGCCTGATCGCTTGCCACCATCGCAGTCCGTACTTCCCGTCCCCCATGCTCCGCGAAGCCTGCGAACTATTCGGTCAACTGGTGTCCATGCAACTGAGCGACCGCATTCAGGCGGTTGGCAAGATTGAGGCGGAGCGATCAAGAGAAGTGTTGCATCGCTTAGCCAACCGCGTCCGGCAGTCAGACTCGATCATTCCGGCACTCACGGAGGACACAAACGATTTGCTGGAACTGACCAACTCGCAAGGTGTCGTACTTTACCGCGATGGCCAGGCGTCTGCGATAGGCGTGACTCCGCCGCTTGATTCACTGCGGGAGATTCAACGGTGGGTTGTGGATGCAACCTCGGAACCGATCTTCGTTACAGATCGACTGCCCAATCATTTGCCGGCCGGTGAAGGCGTTGCGGACGTCGCCAGCGGAATGCTGGCCTTGGCCCTGTCCCGTTCTCCTGACGTTTATGTACTTTGGTTCCGCCCGGAAGTAATTCAAATGGTGGACTGGGCGGGTGATCCCAGCAAGTCGATCGAGTCGGTCAGTGGGGATGGCAACCTGCATCCGCGAAATTCTTTCGCCCTGTGGAAGCAATCGGTCCGAAACCGATCACAGCCCTGGCTCAAGCACGAGATTGAATCCGTGAGGCAGCTCCAATCCATTCTGCAAGACCAGATAGCGCGGAACGCCGAACAGCTTCGCCGACTCTTGCCCATTTGTGCCTGGTGCAAGAAGGTGCGATCCGACCACGACTATTGGCAGCAGGTTGAGGAGTATGTTGGTGAGCACTCGGATATGCGGTTTACCCACGGGATTTGTCCAACGTGCATGGATCAGGAAATAGCGAAAATGTCATAGGGGATGAAATAAGCGTATTGCAGCCTGGCGAGTGCTCACAAGTCGCGCGCGAGTACAGCGCACAAGAGGTGGTCCGGCACTGAAAAGAAGCGATTTCCTAGCCGTCAAAGATCGCGAAAATGTGCCCGAATAGGGTTTTTTGCCAGGAAAAAGGCTCAAAATCGCCGTCGCCAAAAGCTAACGGGCATCACCACACTCTTATGACGCACTTGACGCCTGGATTTAGCTCAACAGGCCATCACCGCTCGATAGAAACCCCGGACACGATGTCCGACACACCATGACTGTTCGGCGACAACTACATCTCTCCTTTAGCGACAATTAGAATTCCCCTTCGAAGCGGCCCGACTACCCTTTGCGGTTAGCTTGCTTGGCATCGCTCGGCTTGGCTTTCTTCGCGTTTTCCAAACGGTAGCTCGATACGT
>JBGTJT010000344.1:0-9139 GCA_041744995.1 Pirellulales bacterium
TCGGGGTCGGCGCTGTAGATGCCCGAGACCAGCGGCTGCACCAGATGCTCGAACGCTTCGCGTCCCAGCCGCCTGGTGGCGAACTGCGCGAGGCTTTCCTCCAGGTGCGGTTCCGTGATCGGATCGAAAGCCGGCCGCTGCGGCACCAACCGCTCGGCCGCCAGCCGCAGTTTGCCGCGAAGGCTTAGCAACGCGGTCTGCCAGATCGACCCCAGGCTTGCCGGCGCCATCAACAGAAATCCCTCCGGCACCGGCTCCAGTCGGCCGCGATGGGCGATAAACGCGCGGCGCTGCGTCGCACGAGTCGGCAGCAGTTCCGACTCGAGGCCGATGCGGCGGCAGAAATCGAGCACGCCCGGCTGGTCGGTAATGAAGTTGTCGGCACTCTGCTCAATGAGAAATCCATCGGCCCGTTCGGTGCGCAGCACGCCGCCGACGCGATCGGAACTCTCCAGCACCATCAGATCGGCCGCCGGATCGAGTTCAGCGACTCGCAAGGCGGCGGCCAGCCCGGTTATGCCGGCGCCGACAATCACGATGCGGCGTCTTTGCTCGGCAGTCGGTAGCTGGGCTGGCATGGCGGAAGGGGGCGAGGGTGCCGAGCGGTGATCGGCTATCCATTATGAAACCGTGGCAACCCCACCGCAAGCGAGAGCAGGTACTGTAGGCGGTCCCTTGCTGACGCCACACAGTTGCTCGACTCTCCGAGTCGAGAAGCGGTGCTAGTGCGGTCTCCTGCTCAAGCAAGCCCATCAGGCAATCTGCGAAGGGACAGGCGTGGTTGGCACATATCCCGACTCGGAGAGTCGGGCGACTGTCACTTCGCGACCCGGTCAGCCCGGCACCGGCATCAGTAGACTTCGTCATGCGTGCCCAAGGCGAGCAAGAGAATCTCCTCTTGGCCTTTGTATTGTGCGTACTCGAATACGATCCGCAGATCGTAGCCCGCGCTGCAAGCCCAACAACCTTCCAGCGAACCACGCAACTTGTAAGTTCGTAGCGACGCGTGCGCTGCATCCGCGGACAACTGCTCAAGCGTCGCTTCGATGGACGCCGCCGTATCGGGGTGCGCCTTCAGCCACCTCCGCAACTCGCGCCCGAACGCCGGCGAGCGGATTAGCGTACGCGTCACGATTGTGCCTCGCGCACCAACTCCGCCGCAGTCATAGTTTGGCACTGTCCCGCGGCGAACTCTCGCCGAGCCTCCGCCACCGTGGCCGCCACGCGTTCCCGCCCTCGCTCGGCGAGCCGGCGGCTCAAGACGGCCACCAATTCCGCCTGAGCATCCATCGAAATCGAGTTGCTCGGCTGCATCCAGGACGTCGTTAAAAGTATTCTGCGTGCTCATGGTAAAGTCCTCCCCAGATAGTAGTTAGTCTACCAGTTCGCCGCCTTCGGCGGAAGGCATTCACCCGTGGTGCCGAGGATGCCGCCTGCTTTGGGCGTCACTTCGCCATTGGGCCGAAACCTTTTTGCTGAGGGCAGCAGTGGCACGCGGTTAGGGTCGTCGGAGGGTTTGCTCACAGGCGAGTCGCCTGTGCTACGGTTTCGCACGGCCGGGGGCCCATGCTACTGGCAGCGCAATAAAAAGGGCCGGCTTCCTGCGAAGCCGGCCCCTTGGATTCAATCGATTAACAACCGCAGCCACTACCAGCGGCAGACGCGACGATGCGCGCGGCTGTGGCACGGTCCGCCGCAGGCCGACGCATGGACCGGCACGGTGACGGTCTTGGGAACCATCTTGCAAACCCGGTGGGTTTGCTCGACGACTTCCTTGTAAGGCACGCTAACCGTGTAGGTCTCGACCTTTTCCACCGGCACCCGGTTGTACGTGGTGACGGTGTAAGTCTTCTGGCGAGTCTCCGGCACGCACACCGTGTAGGGGACTTCCCGCGACTTCGTCTCATGCACCATTTTGGCGACCTGGTACTGTTCCGTCTTGGTCTCCGTTTCGTATTCGCAGTACTTGACGGTTCTGGTGCGGGTTTCCGGCACGTACTCGACATAGTTGACGGTCTTGGTGCGGGTCTCGGGAACATACTCGCAATAGTCGACCGTCCTGGTGCGCGTTTCCGGAACCATCTGACAGACCTGCACGGTCTTGGTGCGCGTCTCCGGTACGCAGACGGTGTAGTTCTTGGTGGCCGTCCGGGTCTCCGGCTGATACTCGCACACCTTGACGGTTCGCGTGCGGGTTTCCGGTTCGCAAACGGTAACGGTGTACTCGTACTCTTGATCCTCCCAAACACGGCGACAGACCGTGTGCGGGACTTCTTCCGTCACGACGTTCGGAATCCACACCTTCTTGCAGAGGGTGCGCGTCGGAGCACAGCCGCTGGCACAGCCCGAGGCGCAACCGCCGCACGGCTTGCGAGCGGCGACTTCCACCTGCTGCGTTTCCCAGTGGCCGTGGTCTCGGGTAACGGTCCGCATCTGGGTCTCTTGGACCAGGCGGCAGACGCGACGCGTTCCGGTACGATTCTGTTGCGACGGAACCATCACAGTGTAGGTCTGCTCGACGTCCTTATAAACCGGCACATTGACGGTGTATTCATAGGTCTTGGTCTTCTGGACCGGCACGTTCACCGTGTAATCGATTTCTCGGTCCACATAGGTTGGCACTTGCACGGTGTATTCCACTTCCTTGCTCTTCCGCACTGGCACGTTGACCGTGTATTCCACTTCCCGCTGTTTCGTCACGGGTACGTTCACCGTGTAGTCGACTTCCTTGCTCTTCCAGACCGGCACCTGCACGTCGAAGGTCCGCTCGCGGGTTTCATAGACCGGCTTGGCCACGGTGTACTCTTCCGTTCGAGTCCGCTGCTGCGGAACCATCACGGTGTATTCCTTGGTGACCTCCTTCTGCTCCGGTACCATGTTGTAGACGGTAACGGTCCGTTCGCGTGTTTCCTTGCGATACTTGGTTACCTCGACCTGGCGGGTTTCCGTGGTCCACTGCGGCACGTAGATCGTTTTTTCGACATACGTCGTTTCACAAGGCGCGGCGTCTGCACAAGCGCTAGGCGAACCACATGGGGCCGCGCCGCAGCCTCCACAAGCTCCGACCGCAAACGACTGACCGACGAATATCGTCGCCATCAGCGTCAACGTGCCAATTCCTCGAATTAAAAACATGAGTACCTCCAAAGCGGCAAGAGAAATTAAGGAACACGGCCATTTCCATCGCGACGGTGTTCTGGGCAGCTACGGCAGTTTGACGCGGTCACGCAAGTAGTAGCGATTAAGCAATACTGGCAGGATATCTGCGCCACTTTCGTTGTCAAGCCCTCGCCCCGATCGGCTGTCAAATTTGTCCCCGATCGACCTGCCCGCGGTTGTCGGGGATTATGCAAGGAATGGATCGATGCCGGCGCGGCAATTTGCTATGCGCCCGACGTTGGTCTAGGATGAAAAGATTCCCCAACGAGGTACCCTGCCAACTTGCCCCCCACGAGAGACTTGATTTGATGCGCGCCAATTATCTCCTGGTCGTCTTTCTCATTATGGCGACCTCTTCCGCCGCCTATTCACAACCGTCGGACTGGCAGCAGCGCGTGGCCGATCTGCCCACTGACAAAATCGCTCAAGCGGCCCTGGACCAGGGGGACGCCGCCCGCGGCGCGGTCGTTTTTTATCAGCAGACGCTGGCCTGTACCAAGTGCCACGGCATGCCGGGCGAACAAGGACTGCTGGGGCCGGATCTGGCAAGCCTCGCCAAGGACGTCACCAACGAGCATTTAGTCGAGTCGATCTTGCGTCCTTCCCTGGTCGTTGAAGAAAAGTATCGGGCGAAGACCTTCATTACCGAGGACGGCCGCTCCATCCTCGGCATGGAAGTGGCCCGCACCGATAAGGAGGTGCAGGTCCGCCAGGCCACGGGCAATCTGGAGGTCGTCGCGATTCCGCTGGCAGAGATTGAGGAAGAGATCGCCAGCGAGACGTCGCTCATGCCCGAGGGGCAGATCAACATGCTGGGAACCGAGGAGCAATTCCTCGACCTGGTGCGGTACCTGATCGCCATCCGCGACGGAGGCGCCCAGCGAGCGCTGGAACTGCAGCCGTCGCCGGAACTGTACGCCGCGCATCAAGTGCCCGAGTACGAAGCCCGCGTCGATCACGCCCAGTTGATCTCATCGTGGGACAAGGCCAGCGCCGATCGCGGGGCAAAAATCTATCTGCGGGTGTGCGCCAACTGCCACGGCACCACGGAGGAACCTGGCTCGCTGCCGACGTCGCTGAAATTCCACGCCGACAAGTTCAAGCAAGGCGCCGATCCCTACAAGATGTATCAAACACTCACACACGGCTACGGCCTGATGGCGCCGCAGACATGGATGGTGCCCAAGCAAAAGTACGACGTGATCCACTACATCCGCGAAAAGTTCATCAAGCCGCATAATTCAGATCAGTATGTGGAAGTTACCGACTCCTATCTCAAGCAACTGCCGGCGGGGGACACGCTCGGTCCGGAGCCGGTCGATTACGAGCCGTGGGTGGTGATGAATTACGGCCCGAACATGAACCTCACGCTGGAGGTCGGCAACGACGCGAGCAATCTTGTTTACAAAGGCATTGCCGTGCGGCTCGATCCCGGCGCCGACGGCGTCTCGCGAGGGCGGCACTGGATGATCTACGAACACGATACGATGCGAGCGGCCGCCGGCTGGAGCGGGCGGGAATTCATCGATTGGAACTCCATCCACTTCAACGGCCGGCACGCCGTGCATCCCAAGGCGGTCGGGTCGGTGACCTTCGAGACCAAGGGGGGCCCCGGCTGGGCAGAGCCTGGCGGCACGTCGTTCGAGGATCCCCGTTTCCTCGGCCGCGACGAGCGCCCCTACGGCCCGTTGCCGAGGGACTGGGCCAAGTACCGCGGCATCTACCACCATGGCAACAAGGTGATCGTCTCCTACACCGTCGGCGAGACCGAGGTGCTGGAGATGCCGCGTATGCTGTCGTCGAATGACTCGGATGATATACAACCGTTGCCGGCGGTGTTCGCCCGAGTGTTCAACGTCGGTCCCCGGCCGGAGCCGCTGACATTGAAACTGGCGGATGCGGTCGACGGCAAGCTGCCCAGCGTCGGTGTTGCCGGAGCACCCGACATGTCGGTCACGACCGAAGCGCAGCAGGCGTTGCTTTCCTTGCCGGCCGGGGACAAGCCGTTGCAGTTCACTGTTTGGCTGGCCGAGGAATTGCCCGACTCGCAACGGGAAACCGTGCAACAACTGGCCGCGGCGGAGCCGACTGATCTGGCGACGTACACCCAAGGAGGTCCGGCGCGGTGGCCGCGGAAGCTCGAAACCGTAACCCAGATGGGCGGCGACGGCGTCCCGTTTGCCACCGACGTACTTTCGATGCCGACGAACAATCCGTGGAACGCCCAGCTTCGCTTGACAGGGCTGGATTTCTACGAAGACGGCGCGCGGATGGCCGTTTGCAGTTGGGACGGCGACGTGTGGATCGTCGACGGCATCGACGATCCGGCCGGCGGCCTCACCTGGCAACGGATCGCCAGTGGCATGTTCCAGCCGCTGGGACTGCGCATCGTCGACGGCGAGATCTTCGTGACCTGCCGCGACGCCCTCTATCGGCTGCACGATCTCAATGGCGACGGCGAGACCGACTTCTACGAAAGCTTCAACAGCGACCATCAGGTAACCGAGCATTTCCACGAATTCGCGATGGGCCTGCAGACCGACGACGAAGGCAACTTCTACTACGCCAAGAGCGCGCGGCACGCCAAGACCCCGTTGGTGCCGCATCACGGCACGCTGCTGAAGGTCAGCAAGGATGGCGCCCGTACCGAGATCATCGCCAACGGCTTTCGCGCCGCCAACGGCGTTTGCCTCAATCCCGACGGAACGTTCATCGTCACCGATCAGGAAGGGCATTGGAACCCCAAAAACCGCATCAACTACGTGCGCAAGGGGGGCTTCTATGGCAACATGTGGTCCTACACCGACGTGACCGATGAATCGGACGAGGCGATGGAACAGCCGCTATGTTGGATCACCAACAGCTTCGATCGCTCGCCGGCGGAATTGCTATGGGTCGACAGCCCCAAATGGGGCCCGCTGAACGGGCAATTGCTCAACCTTTCCTACGGCTACGGCAAGGTCTACATCGTGCCGCATGAGAAGCTCGATGGACAAGCGCAAGGTGGCATGTGCGAGCTGCCTGGCGCGAAGTTCCCCACCGGCGTGCATCGCGGGCGGTTTCACCCCCGCGACGGCCAGCTCTATTTGTGCGGCATGTTCGCCTGGGCCGGCAGCGCCTCGCAGCCGGGCGGGCTGTATCGGCTGCGCTATACCGGCCAGCCGGCGCACGTGCCGCTGCAATTGGAGGCGCGGCAGCAGACCATGCGGATCGTGTTGTCGGAACCGGTGGCGAAAGAATACGCGGAGAACCCCGACCACTATCAGGTCAAGGCGTGGGATCTCAATCGCACCAAAGGTTACGGTTCCAAGCATCTCAACGAGCGCGAGCTGAAAGTCACCAAGGCCGAACTCTCGAAAGACGGGCGCGCGATCACGCTCACCCTGCCGGAGATCGCGCCCACCTGGTGCATGGAGATCAAGTTGCGACTCGAGACCGACTCGGGCCAACGCATGGAGCGTGTGATTCACAATACCATCCACCAATTGGGCGGCTAGCGGCCCGCCAATACAAGCTCGAAGCGCAAGCGAGTGGGTTGGCGGAGGGGATAGGCGTATTTCCGCCAAGCCTTGTCGGCGATGGTTTATCAACTCGCTCGGAAACCGCGAACCCACTCGCTGGCGCTTCGAGCTTGTATTGATGAAACCGCGAACCCACTCGCTGGCGCTTCGAGCTTGTATTGATGAAACTGCGGACCCACTCGCTCTCCGCTTCGAGCTTGTATTGATGCGCTCGCTTGCGGAGCAGAGGCAACGGAGCAGGCACTCCTTGGTTTCCTCCTGTGCCAACTGCCCGGCACATCCTGGCTCTAAGAAGCGCCCGCCGTGGCCGGGGTCTGACTCGCGGAACTGGCGTCGCGGCGCTTGCTGAGTTCCGCGCGGAGATCCGATTGCAGTCGCCCGAAGCTGTTGGGCACGATCACCGTGGGGGCGAACCGCGCGAACAGCTCGCGGCGGTCGGCGTCGCTGATGATGACCAGATTGGGATTGCGGCCTCGCAGCGTGGCGAACCGTGTCGAGTAGGCGCCCAGGCAGTTGATAATGGCCGGTCGATCGCCGGCGGCGATTTCCTGCATGTCGCAAGGTTCGGCGATCAGCCCCATCGACCGCAACAGCAATGGAAAGGCGTCTCCCTCGCCGCTCACCGAGTTCTCGTCGGCCGCCAGATTGCAATAGGCGACTCGCCGTTGCGGAATCTTGCTCTGCTTGTCGGCCGGCGCCGGCCACCCGCCGTCCGCTTCGGCACGCGACAGCCCTTGCAGACTCTCCCGCGTGCGGGCGACGATCTCGGCAAAATTGTCGATCCGCAGCCGCTTGAGGACGCCGGGCGGAGGAAACTGCACGAAATCCCAGCTTTGCCAGCGATCGACCGCCAACCGGCCGGCCAGGATCGCCAGTTTGACCAACTCGGCCCTGGATCGGGTCGGCTCCGCCTGATGCGCCAGGGAAGGATAGTCGGCCAGCGAGAGTCTCAGCGGCAGGTACACGTCGGCCGGAACGTTCCAACCGGCCAGCAACTGGGCCATGATGTCGGTATGCTGCAAGGGGAAGATCCGCCGCTCTTGTTCCAATAACGTATCGCCTTGTTGGCGGCAGGCGGCGATGATCGCTTCATACTGCCGGGGAAACAGGGCTCCCAGCACGACGCGGCCGATCGGCTGCATGATTGCGCTGAGCAACAGCCCTTGATGCATGCTTTGTTGCCGGCCCGACTCGACCAACAGATCGAGCGCCAATCCGGCCGCCATGCTCCGTTTCCAGGTCAGATCGACGTCCATCCAGGGGAGCATGCCGGGCGTGATCGCGGCCAACACGTTGGTGGCCAGTGCGATCTCGCCGACCCGCTTGCGGCCGACGCGAATGATCGCCTTCTCGATGTCGATGATGCGTTCCCCCGAGGCATTGTAGAAGGAACTGTTCGCCAGCCGCAGCAGTTCGGCCACCAGCGAGCCGTCGGCCTGCAAGGCGCGGGCGATCTGCGTGACCTCGCTATCGTTGCTGGTGCTCATATCGTAGACGGCCATCGCCACGTTGGAGATCGGCAACAACCGCGCCATGCTGCGGACCTTGCGCTCCAATAGAGAGAGCGAGACCGGTTTGCCCGGCGCATCCTCGTCTTCACCCGCGATGTATTCCTCTCGTGGGCAAGCGTCTTTGCTGACGGCTTCCGACTTGCGACGGCGGGTGATCAGCGCCTTGACCTTGGCGGCCATCAAACCAAAATCGGACGGCTTAAAGAAGATGTCGTCGACGCCGCGCGCCAATAGATCCTTGGCCAACCGGGTCTCCAGGACGCCGGTATGCACGATCACAATCGGACGTTGCTTGAGTTGCAGCAACGTCGTCACCAGGGCGTGGCCGTGCTTGCGGGGCATGCGGAGATCGGTAATCACCACGTCGTAGGTCTGTCGCCCGATCAGCCGTTCGGCTTCCTCGCCGTCGGCCGCCTGCTCGCAACGGAACCCCTCGCGTTGCAACGCCAGCGCGATCAGCTTACGAAGCGGCGCCTCGTCGTCGACCACCAATGCCAAGTTGTTGTCGCCACCCATATTGCATGTTCTCGCAGGACAATCTGCCCAGGGTAGAAGGAGCGAACACTCGCTCGTCGCGTAATTGTAGCTTAGCTTTTGCCGCCCCTGCCAACTGCCGAAACGGTTGCCTGGTAACGATTGGGCCGGTTAGCGCTGGGCGGATGGGGTCCGAGTGGTTGACATTCCCAGGCCGTCCCATTTGCGGATTCCGCGGCGTGCTAGATTTACGAGTTACCGGTTAAATTGGCCCCCACTGCAGCGCACTGATGCACCTACTAGAACTACCTCGGTTCCGCCAGCATGGCTGGACGATTGTGACGAACACCGCAGCCGCGGCGACCCTCGCACTGGCGATTGGCGTCCTGGCCGGCTGGCACATCGGCAACGCCCCCCTGATCCAAGTGCTGCCTCAGTTCGCGCCCATGCAGTACAACACGGCCGTGGCGCTCG
>JBGTJT010000345.1:0-5685 GCA_041744995.1 Pirellulales bacterium
CTGCCGCAGCGCCCACAGCGCGCCGACCACGGTCGCCGTGTGGGCGTCGTGGCCGCAGGCATGCATCACGCCGGCGTGCTGGCTGCGATAGGGGGCCACCTTCTGATCCTGGATGGTCAGCGCGTCGATATCCGCCCGCAATCCGATGCAGGGGGGCCTCGGGCGGCTGCCGCATGTCGACGATCACGCCGCAACCCTCCGGCCCGATGCGAACTTGAAAATCGTCGTCGAGCAGTTGATACAGCGTGGCGCTGGTCTGATGCTCCTGCTGGCTGACCTCCGGATACATATGCAGATGCCGCCGCAGCTTGACCATGTCGTCATAGCGGGTGGCAATAATCTCGTCGAGCCTGGTTTGCCAGTCGTTCATGTTCATGCAGGTTTCCCAGTGCGATGGTCGAGTTCAACTTCATTGTAACGCATGGAATCGAGCCTATCATCACGGAGCAATACGAGACCGAACGCCGTTTGGCGCAGCCCAGGACGCCGCCGCCTGCTTATCCCTGGGGAAACTGTCGACAGTATTCGTACAGGGCGATTGCCGTCGCGGTGGCCACGTTGTGGCTGTGCGGCAGGCCGTAGACTGGGATTTCGACCACCGCGTCGAGCAGCTTGAGCACCTCGTCGTCGAGGCCGTGCCGTTCGTTGCCGACAACCAGCGCCGTTTGCCGCGGAAAGGCGAAATCGTAAAGCGACTCGGAATGGGTCGTCTGTTCCAGCCCAATTAACTGCCACCCCTCGGTTCGCAGCTTCTTCAAGACCGGCGGCAGCGTGCGATGCGTCTCGAGGGTTACGGCGTCGGCCCCGTCGCGGGCGATGCGGTCGATGACCTTGGCATGGCCGCAGCAAATCACCCGCGGCACACCGCAGCAGCCGGCGGCACGGACGATCCGCGACACATTCACCTGGCTGCGCAGCGGTGCGCAGCAGACGATCAGCGCCCGCGGCTGGATCAAAGCGTTCGGCTGCTTGTGCCGCAAGTGCTCGAAGCGTGTCATCGAGGCCGGCGGCTAGCGTGGTTGGGAAGGTCGGCGGAAACTCAACTCGTACGATTCGAAACGGATCCGGTCTTCCGAGTGAGGAATCGACTCGAACACCAGATCGACCAGATGCTCGAACGCCTCGGGCAGCACGCGATAAAAATTGTGCTTGCCATCGCGACGCGGTTCGATCATGCCGGCCGTCCGCAGCATCGCCAGATGATGGCTCACCGCCGGCTGGCTCTGGCCAAGCAAATCGCACAACGCCCGCACGTGCAACTCGCCGCGGCGGGTCAAGTAGAACAGAATCCGCAGGCGCGTTTCATCCGCCAGCAGCTTGAAGATATTGCCCAGATCCTCGATCAGCGCCTCGGGCAAGGCCGTTGGTGGCGAGTCTTCCGTCGACAATTCGGCGGAGGCCGCTTGTCCGTCCCCTTCCACCATCGCTTCATCTAGCGCGACCGGGCCGGCCGGCGGTCGGGAAGAGTCGGACGACTTGTCCTCGGCGGTTGCTGTTTTTGACGACGATTCTCGATTGCGAGCTACTGTGGTCACGGTTACCAATCCTTTCGGGTCGAACCAACTAAATTGTTCGGTGCTTCTGTTTCCCTGTTCCAGGCCGCCCGCGGGGCCGCAACCGCAAGGCGGCCGCAACTCCGTATACGGACAGTCAAGAACATACCAACAACGATCTACGCACGCGGCATGCAGGCCGCCAGCCGATTGGCGAGTTTAAGTCAAAGGATGTGGATCACGCGGGCTTCATCGACGGGACTCATTGTAACGGTTTCCGGGACGGAATGAAAAGCGATTCGGCGTCGCCGATGAAAAATTTTTCCCGCCTGCCGATAGACCGTCGATTTGGCGGATTAGGCTAGCTCTTTAGCGATTACGGCGGACCGCGACCGGTCGGCCCTGGACTCCGCACCTGGTTTGTTCCTGCCATTTCAAGTTGCATGAGGCAGGGTCGTTCACGACCCTTTCCCGCGAAAGCGGTAATAGGCCCGTGCTTTAGCACGGGTTATCGAGGCAGCGAAACATCCCCTAGCCCCGTTTTACGGGGCTTCTCGCTGTGCTGGCTTTAGCCCTCTATCGGGTTCATTTGCCGCGCCGAGTTGCTCCAACGTCGAAGGGCTAAAGCCGCCCCGACGAGAAGCCCCGTGAAACGGGGCTGCAACGCGTCTCGGATCGGTTCGCGACCCCCGTGCTAAAGCACGCGGCTATTACCGCTGCGCGGAGAAGGCTCGTAAACGAGCCTCGCCTGACCGAAGCTTTCATCCTTCTCAATCCCGTCTGGAACAGCGGAACAAAACCGCTGTAGATGTCGATTGCTTGAGCCTCGATTTTACGCAGTCCAGGTCGGCCCTACGCTGCCGGTCGCCTCCGGCTGGGCAAGGCCCGGCCCCGCGCAGAACTTGTGTCGATTGACGAGGGCTTGCTGCGTCACTACGATGATTGGTATGAGTGACGTGACCCCCCTCCCCCCCACGAACGCGTTTTCGGAAGCGGCCATTTTCAGTCGCGCAGTGGAACGTTCTGGCGCGATCAGCCCCGAACTTGCTCGGCATATCCTGTCGATGGGTATCTCTGAAGCGGACCAACAGCGCGTGCAAGCTCTGCTTGAGAAGAATGCCGATGGTTTGCTGACGGACGGAGAACGAGAGGAACTAGAGAACCTTAACCACGTTGCGGATATTATTTCCCTTTGGCACTCGCGGGCGCGCCGCGCATTACAAGAGTCGTGATGGCTGCGGCGCTTTCCAAAAGGGCCAACACAAACCATGCAATCAATCCACGAAGAACTCTCCTGGCGGGGGCTGATCCACCAAAGCACCGATGAGGCGCATCTTGCGCAGTGGCTTGTCGAGCAGCCGCGGACCATTTACGCCGGGTTCGACCCCACCGCCGACAGTCTGCACGTCGGCCACTTGATGGCCGTGATGATCCTCCGCCGCTTTCAGGCGTTCGGCCATCGGCCGATCGCGCTGGTCGGCGGGGCCACCGGCATGATCGGCGACCCCAGCGGCAAGAGCGCCGAGCGCAATCTGCTCGGCATCGACGAATTGCGGGCGAACGTCGAGTCGATCAAGGGGCAGCTTGCCCGGTTCCTCGACTTCGACGCCGGCGCCTTGCTGGTGAACAACTACGACTGGATGAGCGAGTGGTCGTATCTCGAGTTCTTGCGCGACATTGGCAAGAACTTTCCCGTCAACGTGATGCTAGCCAAGGACTCCGTCAAGTCGCGACTGGAGCGGGACGACGCGGGACTGAGCTATACGGAGTTCAGCTACATGCTGCTGCAAGCCTACGACTTCGTGCGGCTGCACGAAATGCACGGCTGCAACCTGCAAGTCGGCGGCAGCGATCAGTGGGGCAACATCACCGCGGGCATCGATCTTGCCCGGCGGATGGGATTCGGCCAGGTGTACGGCATCACCTGCCCGCTGTTGACCAAGAGCGACGGCGGCAAAATGGGCAAGACCGAAAGCGGCGCGGTGTGGCTCGATCCCGCACGGACCAGCCCGTATGCCTTTTACCAATACTGGATCAATGTCAGCGACGACGACGTCGGCAAGTGCCTGCGTTTCTTGACGGAGATTCCCCGCGACGAGGTCGAGCAACTCGATCAGGCCCGCGCTGAAGCGCCGCATGAGAAGGCGAGCCAAAAGCGCCTGGCCGAATGGCTGACGCAACTGGTTCACGGCGACGAAGGACTGGCCAAGGCGCGGCGGGCCACCGAGATATTCTTCGGCGCCGACATTGCCGACCTGAGCGACGCGGAGCTAGGCGAAATCTTCGCCGACGTCCCCAGCCGCGAAGTGCCACGCGCCGAACTCGCCGCGGCGCAGTTGACCATCGTCGACGCCCTCGCGTTGACCCAGCTCGCCAAGAGCAAGGCCGAGGCCCGTCGCAAGGTGGCCGAAGGGGGCGCCTACCTCAACAACCACCGCGTGACCGACGCCGGCAAGCCGCTCACCGCCGCCGACCTGGCGAGCGAAACCGTGATGGTTGTTCGCGTTGGCAAAAAGAAATACGCCCTGCTGAAATTCATGTAACGTGCTTGCGGCGAGACGCCTTAGCCACGTAGGGGGCACGTTGTCGTTGACTCGCTAGGGGAGGTTGCCTAGTATTACCGCGGGTTGAATCAGCCTGCTAGCTCGCCCGTGGGGTCGGCGGGTTGGCTTTGTTTTCCGTACATTGGAGCGAGGACTTCTGGCATGCGCCGTAGCGGACGAATTCGCTGGTTGCTGGTGCTGTTGCTCGTCGTCGCCGCTTTGGCGTCGCTGCCGCTGCTCGGTTACTTGGGCACCCAGCAGGCGCCCGACTACTACATCCAGAAGCTCAAGCAGGAGAAGCTGCACCTTTCCGAGGCCCGCGAAGCGAGCCACGAGATGACTCGCAAAGTGGGCGCGTTGGCCGGCGACCTCCAGCAGACCGGCCAGTGGCAGGCGATCTTCACGCAAGACCAGATCAACGGCTGGTTGGCGGTCGATCTGGTAGAAAAGCACGCCGACTTACTACCGCGCGGGGTACGAGATCCTCGCGTGTTTCTTACGGCCGACAAGGCGACCGTGGTTTGTTACTACGAAGGCGGCTGGCCCGCGTCGGTCTATTCGATTCATGTCGAACCGTATATCGCCGCACCCAATCAACTGGCCGTTCGATTGGTCGGCTTTCGCGCCGGCGCCGTACCGGTGCCTCTGACCACCGTGATCGAAGAGCTAAAGCTCCAGGCGCTGCAGCGCAAGATTCCCTTGGAATGGGCGACCGACGGCGGTGATCCGGTGGCGATGTTCGCGATTCCCCCCTCGGAAGACATGCAGAAGAAACGGCTGGTGCTGGAATCGGTGGAGCTGCGCGACGCAGCGATCGTGCTGTCGGGCCGCACCGAGGAAACAAACGGCGAGCCGCGCAGCAGAGCCAAGTTGCGCTGGCATTTCGACGTCGCCGATCAGCCGGACGCGGACGAGAAAGAAAAAGTCCAACGCTGATCGATCTGCCGCGCGAGCGTGGCGACGCCCCGCATCCGCCCGCCGCTTAATTTAACTCGCCAGAGATGTTCGTTCTCGGCGAGCGTTTGGAACCTGCCGGCGTCCCATTGCGAGACCGTTCCGCCGGCGCTGGCGATCGGCCCCTGGTAGTCGAGATACCGCTTGCGATGCTCGGCCAGCCGGCGACAAGGCTGCCGCACCACCACGTCGGGAACATGCCTCAGTTCCCAAGTTGCTAGCGCCTCGTCGGTCTCGAGCATGAAGTCCCAATGCGAAGCGCGGCCGCTTTCAGGCGGCATTTCGTGGAAGAGGATGACAAAGCGCATGTTATCACTGCCCGCGGTAGATGCTCGTCTCCTCAGTCGCTACGATCGGCTGGCGTTCGGTGTCGCTGGTGACCTGCACTTGAATCTGCACCCTTCCCGGCTGATTCGCCTCGACGGAGAACCGGTAGGGGAGCGTCTCGCCGGGGCGGATCTCGGCCACTGGATTGAATTGCAACTGCTGGCCGACGATCGTGTGCCGCGCCGGGGCGTTGATGCCCAGCGCCTGGGGCGTCATACCGGCCGGCACGTTGACGACCACGACTACGTTCTGATCGCTGCGATCGAGATTGTTGGTCACCCGCACCACATAGGTCACCTTGTCGCCGACGGGGACTTCGTCGTTCAGGTCGGTCACTTGCACGCTCAACGCCCGTTCCGCGATGCCGA
>JBGTJT010000346.1:0-3345 GCA_041744995.1 Pirellulales bacterium
CCGACGAGCAGGCCGATTTCGCCGACAGCATCCGCCTAGGCCGCCGCCCCGTTTGCGACGGCCACGCCGGCCGCGAGGCGCTCAACCTGGCCGAGTGGATACTGGAGAAAATCGAACGGCATCAATGGGACGGCTCGCCGGAAGGCCGAGTCGGCCGGCACGCACTGGTCCACGGCCACGTCCTGCACGGCCCGCATTGGAAGCAAGCCGCCTCCCGCCGCCACGCGGGCTGATGCCCAGCGTTCCGTCGGCGGAGCAATGGGCGATTGCAACCATCACGTCTGATATTCTTGCGAATTCAGCGACGGCTAGTAGCTCGCTACTTCTCGCGGCGTTTCGCCGGCTTCTTTTTGCGCGGCGCGCTGTTCGTTGATCTGCTTGGCCTCCGCCTCGGGAATCTCGCGGAGGTAGACGTTCTTCCAACGGATTTCGCCGCCGTGCGTTTGCAACTGGATCGGGCCTTCCGCGATGACCGGTTCATTCTCACGCCAGAAATTCTCCAGCGGCACATGATCGACGACCAGTTTGCCATTGAGATAGACCGTGACATATTCGCCGGTCATCGTGATCCGCATCCGGTTCCATTCACCGAACGGCTTATCGGCGTGGACCAACGCGCGATGGCCTTCCTTTTTGTTGTTCCATAAGCTGCCGGAACCTTCCTTGGCGCCGATATTCCATTTACCGCCCGCTTCGGTCGTATCCCAAATCTGTACTTGCGGCGTAGCCCGTAGGTAGACTCCGCTGTCGGCCTGGGCCACCGTCTTGTAATCGAGCCATAGGTCGAAGCTCTTGTAGTTCTTGTTGGTCGTCAGGTAGGCGCCGTGGCCGTCGTTGACCAACTCGCCGTTCTCGACCGACCAATGCTTGTGGGCGTCCTTGGTATCCGCCTCCCGCTTGGCGGCCCGCTCTTCGTCGCTCATCTCTTGCAGCTTATAAGGATCGAA
Organism: Pirellulales bacterium; assembly: GCA_041744995.1. Taxonomy (GTDB): domain Bacteria; phylum Planctomycetota; class Planctomycetia; order Pirellulales; family UBA7805; genus JBBDLY01. The sequence continues at coordinate 948 of JBGTJT010000346.1, forward strand.
GTGCCCCATTCCATGCCAGCCGGCGAGATCCTCGCCGTTGAACAGGGCGACGTAGCCCTTCGGTGGATGCGGGCCTTCGTGCGCCGCAACGCGAGAAGTGGCTGCCGAGAGGGGGGCGAGGACCGATAGGGCCAGACAGATCAGTCGCATGGAGTCTCTCCGAAATGGTGGGCGATGTTGGGCAACAACCGCGGTACAAGGAGCGGGGAACCTGACGGGGAATACTCCTGTTGTAATTGCCCCGGCCCGCGGATGCAACGCGCCGGGTGGTAGCGGCGCGCAAAAGCGCCTCGGCGGCCGGAGCCGCCAAGGCGCTTGGAGAAAATAAACGGTCAACCGCCCGCTGCGGAGCAGTCCGCCGCGAACGTCGAGTACCGCCGTCAGTGGGGGCCATTCGGTCCGCCGCTAATTCTTCGCCTTCTCTTTTCTGCTCGAAGGGATGAACTTGTCATCGATCGGCTGCAGCAACTTCGAGATGCAGAGTTTGTTCATGCTCGTCCTGCGTTCGTCGGCCTCGGTTTTCAGTGCTTCATGAACGCTTTCCGGCATGCGGACGGTAATCACGCGGGTGGCCTCTGGCTCGCCCTTGCTGCCAGGGTTCTTTTTCCACAAATCGACCAGCATTTCCTGGATGTCGGAGTAATCGTCGGTCGTCTCGAATTCGTGCAGCGAACGAACTTCCCGGAAGTTGCGCCGCACGACCCCTTCCTTGCCAAGCACTTCCCGAAAGAAGGTGACCCAGTCAGTCTTGTCGTTGTACAGCGTCTGAGCGACGTGGTAGATGTCCTTGCGGGCCTCCGCCGGATCGCAGTCGCCCTGCTCCGCCTGGATGGACTGAGTTTCCATCGTCACAGTTTCCATCGTCACAGTGCCGTTGCGGGAAGCGTCGGTCGACTCGCTGGTGGGGATGTTGCCGTCGGTCGAGAATGCGGGATCAATCATGAACTACCTTCCTTGAAATAAAGTGGATTCCTACCGTGGTCGAAGCGGGATGCCGGAACCTCTATGAGCCGGTCTCCGTTTCGCCTTTTGCTTTCATCTTGCAACTGCTGTCAAACAGGAGACCGATATCATTGCAGTGCTTGCACTTACGAACCGCCTGCCAGCGCTGCCAGGTATTTGGGCAGGCGTGCCGTTTTTTTCGACACCCCGATCGCTGCTTAAAAAAGCAGCAGGGGGTTTTGTCGCATGGCGAAAGTGTCCGTAGATGATTTCTGGAAATTGTTAAACGGGGTAAGCCGCTGGCGCCGATTAAGACAAGTTTGGCTATCCGCGACCGCCGAATTCGGAGATCATGGAGGCGCGTCGCAATGCCGGCGGTTCGACAGGAGCACACAAATGGCTGAGATCAACGAGGCGATCAACCAGGTCTTCGGTCTGCTGGATCGAGAGGTGTGGATTGTCACCTCGGCCTGCGCGGGTGATCGCGGGGGGCTGCTCGCCACTTGGGTGTCGCAGGCCTCCATCGATCCAGACGATCCGCTGGTGGTGATCGCCCTGGCGGTAAACCATTACACGAAGGAACTGGTCGATCGAGGGGGTGCGTTTGGGCTGCACCTGATCGCTCGTGAGCAGATCGATCTTGCGTGGCGATTTGCATTGGGAAGCGGACGAGACCGGGACAAGCTGGCCGGCGTCGATCAGTCGCCCCAGATGACTGGCACCCCGATTCTGGCCGAATGTCTGGCCTGGCTCGATTGCCAAGTGATCGATCGGCACGAGGCAGCGGATCGAATGCTGTTCTGGGGACGCGTGCTCGGCGGCGGGGTGCGACGGGCCGGGACGCCCTTGAGGGAACGGGAACTGCTGGCTTCCGCGTCGGCGGAGCAGTCGCAGGCACTCAAGCGCGACTTGCAGAGCGATATCGAGCTGCAACGCCCCCTGATTACTGCCTGGAAGGCGAACCGCACCGCTTGAGTAACCGGTTGCGAAGGCAACCGAATCGGCCTAACCCTAGATGCCACTGGCGTTTATTCGTTGACCGTGGAATGCAGTGGACTTACACTGAAGACTCATGAGCGACACGAGCAGAGTCCAACACGAATCGCCTCGCGAGGCCGCCACGGAACCGGAACAGGCGCCGCCGTCGCTCGGCCCGCGCGCCGATTCGACCCGGCGAGAAACTGGCTCCACCGCCGGCAATCGCAGGGCGGCTGCGTCAGGCGACGATTCGAGTGCCAGCGGCGATCGGATCGGCAGTTCCGTGGTGCCGATCGCCTCATTCGCGGCGCCGGACGAACGCACGGTCATTTCCTCCACACCGCCGGTTCCCGCCCCTTCGCATCGGCCCGAAAGCAGCCCTTCGGAACTGGGCCGCCTGCTGGAAGGCGAAACGCTCGATCACTTCGAGTTGGGAGAATTTATCGGCGGCGGCGGGATGGGAGCGGTGTTTCGCGCC
>JBGTJT010000347.1:0-8160 GCA_041744995.1 Pirellulales bacterium
CGCCGGGCTTCCCATCAAATTGCACTATTTCGGCAATCCGCAGGCGGCCTTGCGGGTGCTCGTCGTGGGGGGATGGCAAGGGGCCGAGCCGGTAGTGCAAGCGGCGCTGGACCGCTGGGCCGCTGGGCTGAGCGACGGCGGCGGCTCAGAGGAAATGGGGCGGCGACGGCTGTTGGAGCAAACCCGACTGGCGATCCTGCCGACCGCCAGCCCTGACCGTGCCGACCTGCGACGCGATTGCATGGCGCTCGAACGCGTGGAATCCCAGGCGGTGCATCGGGTGATCGACTGCTGGCAACCGAACTTGATCCTCCACTTGGAAACGTTCACTTCCCGCCAGAAGCATCTACTGGCCCACGATTTGGAATTGTGCCACGACGTCTTTTTCGACATCCCCACGAATCCAGCGGCCTGCGACGCAACCCAAAACCGCTTGGACGAAGGCTTTCTCGCTCATGTCGTGGGGCAGCTTTCCAGACAGTCCCTACTCGCCAGCCGCTACATGCGCGTCAGTTGCAAAGGAAGCGTGCGGCACGGATCGGCCGACATCCGCCAGGGACGCAATCTTTGGCCGTTGCGATTTGGGATACCCACGGTCTCGATTGTCGGTCGGGGAGAGGCGGCAACGCAAGATCGCAGCGCCACGGCAATGGTGGCCGCCTTGCAGACCACAGTCGACTGGGCCATCGACGAGCAACGGCGACTCGGCGCTGCAATCGCTTTTCCGCAACCAGGCGACGAAATCGCGGTTGCCGCCGACTACGCCGCCCATGCCGGACCGGCTCGGATGATCTTCTTTCGTCCCAGCAGCGGCAAACTCGATCAAGTGGAACTCCCTGGGCGGTACACTCCACGAATGGCTGAGACCCGAAAAATCGAACTGCCTGCCGCTTATGCTGTGCCGCGCGAGGCGAGTGAGGTCATTCAAGTGCTCGCCCGGCAGGGAATGCAAACGGTGCCTCGCGACGAAGCGGAGCAGCGGCTTCGGCGGCGGGATCCCCGCAGGCTGGAAGGCACCGGCACGGACTGGCACGCCGAACCATACGCCATCTATTCCACCGGCGTGCGGGGCGGCCATCTGCTTTGCTTGGTATTGGACCCAGCCTCCAAGTACTGCCATCCGCAACTCAAGAGCAACGCCCAGCAGGCGGTTCGCCTCTACACGGCCACCCATCGACTGGTTCGCGCGGCTTGAAATGCTCGGGCGGGATTATCATGCCAGCGATCCGTTCCCGGTCGTTGCGTTTTCCACGAACCCTTCGGTGGCTTTAACTCCCCACGGTTGGTCGGGTCGATTACACTGTTGGCTGGGGTTCCGCCCCGACCGCCTTGTCTGGTTGTCCGTCCGCCTGACTTTTCCTATGCTTGGTTTGCGAGTTGGGACGTGTCCGAGGACGTGATCGTGGCCAGCGGCGGCATCATGCCGAATCTTGCCTACTCTACGCCGCCGTTTCGCTTCCACGTCGACGTGCCGGACGACATCACCTCTTTCACCATTCGCCAAACGCCGATCGCGAACGCCGTGGTGGCAGAGCCTTCCGCCACGGCGCTCGTTTGGCTCGGACTGGTGGGACCCTGCTTCGGGCGATGGATGGTGCGAAAAGCGCCGCCGTTACTTATTGCCGGGTAGCGGGCAAACCATTTTGTTACTTCTTGCGTATTGCTAACCAGTGAAAGTCGCGCAATGCGGCTCGTTAGCAGCCCCCCCCACTAGCTAGTGGACACGCCGGTCGCGCATGTTGAGTAGGCGGTGTTCGATCGGAGTGCGTAATACCCCATCGCAGAAGGGGTTGTGTGCGAAGCCAAAGGCGGTGACGGGAATAATTGCAATCCTCGGTGACGAAGTGTGTATCCGGGAGTCGTGCCACTTTCCGGTCAACGGACAATCTGGTTCGACAACAGAGAAGGAGATGGCAATGGCAACCAATCGACGCAATCGCTGGGGTGGAAATCCATATTGCCCCAGTCAGGAAGATATTCGCAGGGCCTGCGAGGAAATTCAAGAGTCCTGGAGCGAGCATGAAAGCCAGCGCCGAGCCGGCGTGACGCCGAAATCGACGTGGTTGCCGCCGGTGATTACGATCGACGGCGGTATGCTTAACGAAGAGGAAGCGGCCTAAACCATATCCCCAAATATTCTTGAGCAATCTGCTGCGAGGCGGGTCAAGCCGTTCGTGGGCTGCGTTCCGCTTCGCGATTTATCCTGGGCGCAGTTAATATTCAGGGCGCAACGATCTATATCGCTGGCTATTCAGCGGCAATGGCAGTCAACGGCAATGGCACCCTTTCCAATCGGCGTCGGAACCCCTAATCTGTACACGGAGCCAAACTTCCCACATGATTCCGGTCAGACATGCCAGAAACGCCCTCACAGCCGACAGACGAAAACTACTGGATCGGCTTTGATCTGGGCGGAACGAAGATGCTCGCCACGGTGTTCGACGGCAAATTCAAAAAACTTGGCACCGAACGCAAAAAAACCAAGGGGCACGAGGGCGTGGCGGCCGGCTTGGAGCGCATCAAGGCCACCATCCGCAAGGCCGTCGAAGCCTCAGACCTGAAGAAAAGCAAGCTGGCCGGCATCGGCATAGGCTGCCCAGGACCGCTTGATCTCGATGAAGGGATCATGATCGAAGCGCCCAATCTTGGCTGGGAAAACGTCCATCTGAAGGAGTTTTTAGAAAAGGAGTTCGACTGTCCGGCGGTGATCTGCAACGACGTCGACGCCGGCGTGTTCGGCGAATACCGCTTCGGCGCCGCCCGTGGAGCACATTGCGCCGTCGGCGTGTTTCCCGGCACCGGCATCGGCGGCGGGTGTGTGTACGAAGGCAAGATTCTCCGTGGCCGAAAAAGCTCCTGTATGGAGATCGGCCATATTCAGATCATGCCCGACGGTCCTCGCAACGGGGCCGACAAACTCGGCACGCTGGAAGGCTTGGCCAGTCGGCTGACGATCTCGGCATTGGCGGCGGCGGCCGCCTATCGGGGTCAAGCGCCGCACCTGATGAAAACGTGCGGCACGAACATTGCAAATATCCGTTCGGGCCAGTTGGCCGAGTCAATCGCCGAAGGAGACCAGGCTGTCGAGTTGATCGTGCGCGACGCGGCCCGCCATATCGGGATCGGCGTGGCAACGCTCGTCTGTCTCTTCGCGCCCGATGTGGTACTGCTGGGAGGGGGACTGGTCGAGGCGATGCCCGACCTGTTTGTCGAAGAAGTGACCAACAGCGCCCGCGATCGCGTGCTGCCGTCGATGGCCGATTCATTCAAAGTGGTCAGCGCCACGCTAGGCGACGATGCCGGCGTAATGGGGGCCGCCGCCTGGGCCGAACGCTGCTCGCGGTAAGCGGGCCGCACCTGACCGATTAACTGCGGGGACGCTCCGCGTGCGGGCCGTCGACGATCGTTCCCGCCGGGGGCATCGGCAGCAGGTACGGCCGCATGGTTTCCAACGTCTTGGGCCCGATACCGCTGACCCGCTGCTGCAACTCCCGGTGATCGAAGAACGGTCCGTTCCGTTCGCGTTCGTCAACGATCCGTCTTCCCAGCGTTTCACCGATATTGGGGATTTGGGCGAACTCGAACCAGTAGGCCGTATTGACGTCGATCTGAAAATCGGCCCGGAGTGGCTCGGCGCGCTCGATATCGACCATGCGTCCTGACGGGCCGCCGTGATACAGCCAGTATCCGGCCATAGCCAATAGGCAGAGAACCACGGCGGCCGCCAGCGTCGCTTGATCGGCGCGGCGCAGCAACCAAAATTGCGGCGCGGAGGCATCCGGCGTGTTGGAGTTCGGTTCAGGCGGCATCGTGCGGCATCGTGCGAAGTCGGTTGGGGGAATCGACGCCAGCGGCTATGCTACAACAGCATACCGATGGAGTATACCACGAGGGCCGGGCCGGCAGCGACCATGCGAGACTTTCAACAAATTGAGTGGGACGCGGACCTCATCGACGACTGCCGACAACTGATCCGGCTGGCGATTCGCGAGGATCTCGGCCGACAGCACGACTGGACGTCCGTCGCGCTGGTCGATCCTGATCGAGAAGGCGCCGCCGCCTTGGTCGCGCGACAGGCGGGCATCGTCGCCGGACTGCCGGTCGGAGAGCTGGTCTTGGCCGAGGCCGGCGGCACCCTCCAATGGCGCGCGAGGTGCCAGGACGGCGACTCGTGCGACAGCGGCATGGAGTTGGCTGTGATGTCGGGCAAGGTGCGCGAGTTGCTCACGCTAGAGCGGATCGTGCTGAATTTCCTTGGTCGACTCTGCGGCATCGCCACGCTCACCAGACAATTTGTCGATGCGACCGCCGGCACCAAGGCTCGCATCTACGACACCCGCAAGACCACGCCCGGCTGGCGACGACTGGAGAAGTACGCGGTGCGGTGCGGCGGCGGCAGCAACCATCGGCTGGGCTTGTACGATCACATATTGATCAAGGACAACCACCTCGCATTTCTGCGCGAGCAAGTCGCGTCCGCAGGCGATGCTACGGATGAGATCGCCGGTCTGGCGGTCCGCCGTGCGCGGGCTTTTCTACAAGGGCAAAGCGGAGACGCGATGTGGGAGGCGACCATCGTCGAGATCGAGGTGGACACGTTGGAGCAGTTGCAGCACGCACTCGCCGAGCGTCCTGACGTGGTGCTGCTCGACAACATGCCGCCTGAGCAACTGCAGCGCGCGGTCGCGCTACGCAATTCAGTCGCGCCTGAGACCGAACTGGAAGCCTCCGGAGGCATCCGCCTGGAGACGCTGCCGGCGATTGCGGCGTCCGGCGTGGAACGGATTAGTGCCGGCGCGCTGACACACGCCGCAGTCTCGCTCGACATCGGCCTCGACTGGCGTGCATGATAGGCAATCACCGGCTACGAATTAGGTCAAACCGGTCAACGGTCCATCGCCGCAGAAATTCGGATCGCCGAACGAGGCAACCTCGTGTCCGAAGCCATGCGCCAAGGAAAGCAGCAACCGGTTATGATGGACGGCGTTGAACTGGAGGCTCCGCCCAAGTTCAAAATCGAGTCCGCCGCCCACCATGACGAATGGAATATCGTTGCGGGTGTGCGAATTGCCCTTGCCCAATTCGTTCGTCCAGACGAGCAGGGTATTGTCGAGCAAGCTGCCGTCGCCACCCGGTTCGGGCGTCTCAGACAGTCGCTGCGCTAAATAGGTAAACTGTTCGCAATACCAACGATTGATCTGGGTCAGTTGTTCTTGCACCTTCTCATTGCCGTCCGGTTCGTGCGACAAAGTATGATGCGATTCGTCGATGCCGATCCACGTCAAATGCTCGGGACTCGTGGCCCGCGAAAACTGCAAAGTCGCCACGCGGTTGAAATCGGCTGCAAACGCATGAACCAGCAAATCGATCTGCATGCGGCTGATGCGGGGAATATCATCGGCCCGCACGCCCGGCTCGAGTTCCGGCTGCGGCAGTCCAACGGCGCCGTCCGATTCGGCTTGCCGCAGTTCCTGCTCCATCTCGCGAACGAACGTGGCATGCCTTTCCAAAAGCTGGCGGTCGTGGGCGTCGACCCGCGCCGTAAGAGTGTGCAAGTCCTCGGAAACATGATCCAACAAACTGCCCACCAGCTTGCGATTCTCCATCCGACCGTACAACTTGCGAAGCATCTGGTACGGATCGTTGATCGGAGCGACCGGTTGGTTCGCCGCCAGATACGACATGCGTGTCCAGACGTCCGCCTGATCGGGGACCATCACCCCGAACTCCAAAGCTCCAAACCGTGTGCGGGTTTCCGGGCGTGATTGCAAGAACGCGGCGATCTCCTGGTCGATCGAGGCGCCGCTGGCCCAACCGGCCGACGGGCCGCTGCCACCGCGCTGATTGCCGGGCATCAATTCGCAGCCGGTCAACAGTCCGCCGATGCCGACCATGTGAGCGCTCCCCGCGCCGCGCACCTTATTGCAGACGCCCTTGGCGATGAGGGTTTGATCCTTAAACGGCGCGAGCGGCTCGAGACTCGCTTTGAACTTTTCTAGCGGCCCTTGCTGATCGGGCCAGAAATTCCACGGCACAACCCCGTTGGGACTGAACATGACGACGAGACGGCGCTTGCGCGGACTGGGGGAGGCGGCGGCACCCAAGCTAGCCAAATTTCCCACAAACGGAAGTGCGGCGGCGGAAATTCCCAAGCGACGCAACAGGTTTCGGCGGCTAATGCGGGAAGTCATTGGTAGCTCCAATGCTGGCGAGGTAGGATCGCGGGGACTTGCGCCGACGTTGCAGTCTCCGAATGGTCAGGGAGACGCAAAGCCAGCAGGGCAGGCTTAGGTAGGTATGCCTGACCATACCGAAACTGGCGGAATATGTCAAATTCGCGTTCTCGGCGACGGATGGACCGTGCGTCGCCCCGCGATACAGCTAAGCAACTTCGCGATAGCGAAGGTGATCAGGAATCTTGGCCAGCAGGTGTATGACGGTTGAGACAATGGTAGTGGAGGTCGGAGGAGAAGACGTATTGTGACAACCCAACTCAAGCGTTTGACTTCATCCGACCGCGACATAGCCTTGTCGGGACGTTCTGCGCGCCGGCGCCGTTTTGTTGGATTACCGAGCAGTCATGGCAACGACTACTTCCATCCGCCGCAATGGCTTTACGCTGGCCGAATCGCTGGTCGCTATGACGATTCTGGCGATCTCCGGCAGCGCGTTGCTGTTGGGGGTGAGCAGTTCGCTGCAACATGCGGAACATGCTCGCGAGCAAACCATTGCTACCGGTGTGGCGGAGCAGATGATCGATGAAGTACTCGGCAAGCTCTACATGGCGCCCGGTGGTAGTCCCCTGCAATGGCCGATGTCGGCCAACGGATGGGAGTTGGCCGGCGACGGCCGGTCGCGATTTGACGACACCGACGATTACCACGGATACACGGCCGAGGGGCTTGAGAACATTTATGGAGTTCCCTTGGGGACCGGCCAGAACGGCGCCGGATTGCGGCACGAGAACTTTCGCGTCCGCCAGGGCTATTTCGATGACTGGAAGCAAGAGTTCGAACTGTATTACGTCGACGAAGACAATCCCCAGACGAGGCTCCCCAACGGCGCCACTAGCTACGTGCGGTGCGTCGAGGTAAGAATCTCTCGCAAGATCGAAGAGAACATCTATCGCAACCTGGTCACCATGAAACGCGTCTTCGCATACATCCCGCCCCCCAATTGACCGTCCGGATGAACACGATTGCAATCGATCGAATCCGCCGTCCGAGTTTCCTTACGCGAAGTATGATTGCCTCGCTGCGTGAGAGACGATCTTACCCGCTGCGCCGCGGATTTACACTAGCGGAGATCGTGATGGCAATGGCCGTGACCGGCGTGATTGCGCTGGCATTAGGTAGTTTGGCGTCGGCAGTTCATTCCAGCAACGAGTATGTCCAGAATCAGGCGACCGTCACGCAGCACGCCCGCGTCGTGCTGGAGCGAATCAAACGGCATGTCGAAACCGCGCATGCCAGCCGCGAGTTTCCCGGCTTTTTGATCGTGCCGACGACCAGCGGATCGTACACCTTTCCCGATACGTTGGCAGTCTGGCGGCCGCTGGGTGATCCGGTTGACGCCGAAGGTTTGCCGCGCGTCAGCGAGTTGATTGTTTATACGCCGAATCCGGCCAGTCCCAACGAACTATGGGAAATAACGGATCGCTCCAATCACGCCGTCGTGCCGAGTCCCGGCTCGACATCGGCGTGGCGGGCCATGATTGCAACCATGGCGTCGAGCAATACCGCGTCGGTCGTGGAACTGACCGATCTTGTGCGACGGAGCAAGGTGAATGCATCGGACACACGCCTACGATCGACCATTCGATTCGAGGGGCAGCAGTCGCCCAGCGACCTCCAACTCGCCGCTTACGAAGCGGGCACGACCGATTGGGCCGATCTTGGTTGGCCGCAAAGCCTCTACGGCGATCGGGCCGGGCTGCGGCAATCTTGGTGCCGCATCGAGCTGCAATTAATACCCCCCGGGCGCCGCGCCGCCGATGGGCGCGATTCGGCCGATATTACGACGCCGTTTTTCGCTTCCGCCGCACTTTACTACGATGTGGAGCCTTAAGACGTGATCGCCCATCGCAACCGCCGAATGTCTTCCCGTCGAAACGGCTACGCCCTGCTATTGGTGCTGGGCATGATCGCCATGACGCTGACC
>JBGTJT010000348.1:0-9531 GCA_041744995.1 Pirellulales bacterium
GGCTTGACAATGCCGGTCGTACTGAATGCACGGGCAGACGGGTCGCTCGCACGGTTCGCTGGCTGCCTACGGACGCTGGCAGCGTCCGCCACGACCGCGTGCGTGGTGCGCCGCAAATTTCATCGCAAATCGAGTACATCGCGGCCCTGTTGTGGATCAATCGAGGCCATGCCCCACCTAGACCGCTTCCGGCGGACGTCCTACCATAAGCGGCATGCGCTTTGCTGCTATTTCCTCGGGCCGTATTGCCACTTCCCACATGCCGCTGCAACTCCAACAACTTGACGCCGCGCCCTGCCAGGCGCTGGAAGACGCGCTGGGGTATCTCAATTTTTCCTCCGGCGCGGCCGACCCTCGTTTTCTAGCCAACCTCGATCGCCTCTATCGGGTGATCCTCGACGGCGCCAATGAGGACGAACCGCTTGCGCCCTGGGACCATTTGCGGCATCTGCTGCTGGCCAAGCTCGACAAGCTCGCCGAGGCCGGCGACGCGTTCGCCGACGCCCGCCAGGCGAGCGACACGATCGCCGTAGTCCACGACCGCCTGCTGCCGGCCTATCGGCGGTTCCACAAGGATCTGCTGCACCACCTGCCGGACGACCAGCTCTGGAATTCCTTCATGTTGGGCCGTGCTTACGAGGCGGTGCTGCAGGCCCGCAACCGTGCGATCAGCGAGATGGAAACGGTACCGCTGGATGAGTTGATTCGCGGCGGCGAGGCGGCGGCCGATCAGCCGGAATTGGGCGGCCAACCGAGTGACGCCATGGTCGTTCAGGAGGCCATCAGCCACCTCAACGACTTCATCGGCTATCGGCCGGTTCCGATTCTGGAAACTCGCAAGGTCGAGCCGTACGAGCATGAACGGGTCCGCCCCATCCCGGTCTTCATTCGCGGCGCAGGCTATGCCGCCGGCCCCTACGAGGAGATCCTGCGGCGGGCGATGGAGATACTCGAAGCGACCGACGAAGGACTGTTGCGGCAGGCCTGGTTCGATCCCCACCAGATTGAGGAGATCGCCCTTGATCCCAGAGCCTACGATTTCGATCACCCCGCCAACAAGCGGCCCAACTATCACTTCGGACAATGGGACACCCGCTCGATCGACAACAAGGGGCTTTATCGGCGTTTCGTCATCCAGCGGGTAACAATCGACTCGCTGCTGGTGCGGCTTGCCGAGGAACACGACGTCCCGCGCGACGAAATTTTGTTCGAGGCGGGCGCCGCGTTGGCGGGTACGATGCTGATGGCGTCGGCCGTTACCGGCAATGCGCCCAACAGCCACGCCTCCGACGTGACCCTATCCACCCTGCTGCCGCAAGTCGCCTCGTTTCGCGATGATTTTTACAACAGCCTGATCGATCGCGTGGAGGCCGCGCACGGCAAGCGACTGCGGGAAGAGATGGCCGCGCGGCGACAGCCGTTCGGCGCGGTGCGCCAGCATCTCAACGCGCAGCTTGCCCGCAGGCGGGCGTCGCAGTTGGAACTGGTGCAGATCGCCAAGCTGTTCGCCCGCATGGGCTATCGCGCCGCGGCAATGCGCAAGGCCGACTCGGTCAACGTGCCCAGCGCCAGGACGATTTGCCGGATCCAATGTCGCTTGACCGGCGGCCATCTCGATTTAGAGCATGGCCGAGTCGCCGCCGCAGCCGCCCAACTGCCCGAGATCGTCGACCTGCTGCGGCGCGGCATCGAGTGCGGCGCGATTGTCGATCCCTGGAACGCGATCGGTTTCGACGCCAACTATAGCCTGTTTCCCTCAGTCGAGAACAGCGTCCGCGATCACCGAATCGACGAGTTGATCGAACTGGTCGAGCAGATCTTCGCCCTCTACGGGCGCGCCTGGGCGCACGCCGCGGCGGCCAACGAAGCTGAGACGGTCGAGCGGATCTCGCGCGAGTTCGAGGAATTGGCCGCCTGGTGGGACCGGTTCGCGCTGACCTCGGTCAGTAGCGTCGAAGCGGCCTCGGCGCGGCTGCTGTACGAGGCGGCCCAAGTGGCGGCCGACGCACTGGCCGCCTGGCGGCAATCGGGCAGCAATGCCGGCGACATCGCCTTTTGGCGTCCCTACGCCGATCGTTTCGATTCTCCCAAGGCCTACATCCTGGTGCTCGAGGCGCTGCTCGACCGACGCGATTTCGTGGCTGCGATGGGGATGCTGATGCATTGGCTTAGCCAAGCCGACCACATCGACCTGCAGGAGGCGGGGGATTCGTTTCACGCCGTGAGCGAACGCTGGATGGGGCAACTGCTCAGTGACGATGCGATCCGCGGCGCCGACGACGCAACCCGCGGTGACGATTACCGCCAGTCGATCACCGCCGAGGAGCGGGCCAAGCTGATAGGCAAGTTCTTCGCCCATCTGGAGGCCAGCGCCGATGAGTATTGGCAAGTCCCCTCGTTGGAACTTGATCTGCTGCTTGGCGAGGCCGCCGAGGACGATGACGAGGATGATGAGGACGACGACGAGGAAAACGATCTGTACAGTGCCGCCTTCGACGACGTGATCTATCGCGACAGCACCGACGACGGCGTCGAGGCCGACATGATCGAGTCGGGCGGCGACGGCGTGACCGACTTCGAACTCGAGCTCGAGGCCCGCCGGATCAGTGATCGGCTGGCCTTTCAAGTGGCGCTGGCGCAGCTCTGGAAGCGGGCTACCTTGCGGAAGACGCTGCCCGGCGAGGAAGAAGACCGCCGCGTCCGCCTGACCGAATGGTTGCATTCAGCGATCAACTGCCGCGGACGGCTGCTGGAATTGCTCGCCGCGGTGGCCAATCACCGCATCCCGCAGCCGACCGGCACGCACGATTCGCTGCTGGAGTACGACCGTCGCCGCGTGATCAAGGAGTCGCTGCTGGAGCGGATCATCGCCGCCAGCGTGAGCATGTCGGAAGCGATGCAGTTTCTGCTTGCCGCCGGAGCGAAGTTCGACGAGGCCCGCTTTAGCGACCTGCAGCTCTCGCCCGGCCAGGGAGAAGTCGCCAAGCTGCTCAAGGCGGCCCTGCTGGAAGACGTCAAAGGCGTGCGGCAGCTCTGGACCGCGCTACGGGTGGCCATGATCGACCAGCCGCTGCTGTACGTGCCGCTCGCCAAGGGGGGCGACCCGGAGCGGATTGTCGCCGCCCGCACCATGCAGCGTTCGTTCCGCTTGCTGCTGCAATTGCTGCCGCGGCTGGGCCTGCTGGATGAAACGTGCCAGTTGATTGAAATCGCGGCGTTCATGGAGCGTGAGCACCCGGTCGGCCCCGGCGCGGTCACTGAGTTCGACCATCTGTTTCGCATCGGATACCAGGCGATTGTCGAATGCATGGTCGCCTCCAGCGAGTCGTGGTCGGCCGCGCCGGCCGACGACGGACAGAACCTGACCGCCGGCGACGCCGAGTTGGTCGACTTCCTGCAGCAGCTCAGCGAAGCGTTGCTGGTCCACTGGTTGGCCCACAGCCGCACGCTCCGGCTTTCGGTACTGGAGAAGCTCAACGACGAGGAGCAGTGGAACGAACTGGTTTCGTTCGTGCAGCGGTACGGCCGCGACCTGTTCAACCAGCGGTTCATGAATCTCGGCAACCTGCGGGCGATCCTGCATCGGGGCGTCGAGGTCTGGATCGACAGTCTGCTCGAAGACCCAGGCGAATTCGGCGAACTGCGGCTGCTGGAAGATCTCGAAGCGGGACTCTCCAAGCAACATGCCTGCCGGCAGTTGACGATCGTATTGGACGCGATCATCGAGAACTACGGCGAGTACCGCGACTACAACAGCACCACCACTCTGAGCGACCGCGGCGACCTGCTGTTCACGCTGCTCGACATGCTGCGGCTGCGGGTTCGCTACGACCGCATCGACTGGAACCTCACACCAGTCATGCTGGCCCATGAGATGCTGGTCCGCCGCAGCCACACCGAGGCGGCCGAACTATGGCGCCGCACGCTCGCCGAGCGAACCCACGACGTGGCCGACCAACTGCTCGAGCAACTCACCGTGCTGCAGCAACAATACGGCATGCGGCTGCCGACGGTGGCCGATCGGCTGGGCGAGCGGTTCGAGCGTCCGCTGGCGATCGATCGGGTGCGGGCGTTGGTCATGCCTGCGATGGAACAGCTACGCGACGAACAGCCGCCGACCGCCTTCGAGCAGTTGGAGCAGGAAGTCGACGGGCTGACGCAGGTGCCCAGCGGCGTCGGCTTCGAGTTGCCCGAGTGGCTGGAAGCGTTCGAGGAAGAAGTGGAAAACTCCCGCTGGGACGTCTACTTCGGCGGCCGCCAGGTCGAGGTGTCGACCTATTTGCCCCAAAAGAGGCTCTCGTCCGACGAGGTTGCCGAGCAATTGGAGAAACTGCTGGAGCGGCAAGCGCCGAGGAAGTGATTTCAGATGTAGGATTTCAGATTTCAGATTGGCCAGCCAACCAATCTGAAATCTGAAATCTGAAATGCGAAGTCCTCAATCCCGACTGCTGACTTCATTCTCTCCCGGAAAATCATCCGGAATCGGAATCGTCACTTCGCCGGTGGCGGCCCATTCGCTGCCGCGTGTCAGGGTGGTGATGAAGCCGACGCACTTCATGGAATAGTCGGCGTGGCCCATCGGTGTGTGGAACACGCGGCCGTCGCCGTAATCGATGGTCATGATCATCGGCTCATGCAGGCCGCGGCCCCCCTTCTCCGGTGCGGCATACGAGGTCGCCAGAATGCTCATGCTCTCGCCAGGGCCGCGGAGGTGGCCGTATAGTTCGTCCTTGGCGTGCAGCCAGGCGGTCGGCATCCCCTTGGTCACCGGGTGGTTCTCGTCGCGGACGATCACCTGAAACTCATGCTGCGGACCGTGCGACCCGCCGCGGCCGGCCGTTTCGTCGCGGACGAGTTGCTCCTCGGCATTGAGATAGACGTACGGTCCGCTCTTCTCGTTGCGTCCGCCCCAGCCGCCGAGGCCGATCATGCGGTTGTACTCTTCCCAGTCGCCAAAAGAATTATTCGCCGCATGGACCACGACAAACCCGCCGCCGCCAGAGACGTAATCGAGCAGCGCCTGTTCGGTTTCCTTGCTCCACCGTTGGCCGTTGTAGTTGGAGACCACCACGTCGTACTTGGCAAAGGCAGGCTTGTAACCGCTGATATCCTGGCCGCCCGGCGGCGAAGTCGCCACGTCGACGGTAAATCGTCCGGAATCCTCCAGGGCCTTCTTCATCACCGGCGTGGTCGATTTCCAATCGTGGTTGTTCTGGCCGTCGAGGATCAGCGCCTTGAGTTTCTCGGCCGCCTGGGCAGAGGGGCTGGCAAAGGTCGCACACAGCAACACGGCAAGCAGTACGAACGACAGACGCTTGAACATGGCGGGAACTCCAGTGGGAGGCGTAGGGATGGGTTGCAAGTCATTCAGTCTATTCGACTCAGCGGTGATTCTCAACTATTTTCGCCGCCAGTCGTTTTGAGCGTCGATCAAGCTTTCCCGCGACGCCCCTGGCAGGACCAAGCAGGCTGGGGACGCAATCCTGGCGAACACTCCGCGCCATTTGCCACATTCGAGACGGTTCTCATGCATTCGGCGCCTCGGAATGGCCGATCTCTAAAATGACTGTTTTTCTACTGCTTAATTGTCGTACCGTCGCAGGGGAGCAATCTGCAACCGGCGCGGCAGGCTGGTGGTGGGCGGTTGCCCGTACGCCGGGCGGCAAGAATGCGCCGTGCGGCAGTAGGGTCGTGTCCATAGATCAGGGAAGATCGAGGTTCGTCATGGAATTGAAGACAACCCGCTTCGGCGTGCTGCGCGTCGCCGAGAGTGATATTTTGGATTTTCCGGAGGGTCTGCCCGGTCTGGAAGAATGCCGGGAGTGGGTGCTGTTGCCCGATCTGCGGAACGACGCCATTGCCTGGCTGCAATCGACCTCGTCGCCGGAGATCGCCTTGGCAGTTGTTAGCCCCCGGCGGTTTGTGGCCGATTACACGGTGCGGGTCAGCCCCGCTGAGTTGCAGCCGTTGGGAATGAGCAGCAAGCACGACGCTCAGGTATTGGCGATTGTCAGCGTTCACGCCGGCCAGCCGACACTCAACCTGAAGGCGCCGCTGGTGATCAACCGCCGCAACCGCATCGGTCGCCAGGTGGTAACCAACGGCGACATGCCGTTGCAATGCAGCCTGCGGCCCGCGTCGACACAACAGCGCCAAGCGGCATAACCGGGCGCGGTTCGGTTGGACCGTGTCTTCGCTTGGTTTTTTGCCGATCAATCGAGAAGAAACCACACCGTTGCCACACCGCCGACGACGCACGACCCCGGGGCGCAAGGCGAATTTCCATCACATTTTTGCCTCGCCGCGAGAATAGAGAAGGAGTCATCGATGCTTGTACTGTCGAGACAACGCGACGAGAGCATCATCATCGGCAATAATATTGTCGTGACGATCGTCGACGTTCGCGGCGACAAAGTGCGACTGGGCATCGATGCTCCGGCGGAGATTCCGGTCCACCGCCGCGAGGTGTACGAGGCGATCCTCCGCGAGAACCGCTCGGCCACTCAGGTGGAACCGGCCGAGGTGCAAAGCCTTGGCAACCGCCGCGCCAACGGTCAGTCGGGGCGCACGTCGTAGACGTCTGAGCCAGTCCAGCCCGCGTTTGATTGAATCCCGGCCTCTGCGGCGTGATCTTTCAATCGCTTGTCGCCGCAGTGCAACTGTCGCCGCCAGCGGAGCGACCGTTAGAATGCGGCAGATCCGTACCACCGCTCGAAGCCGCCGCTCGGCTCGGTCGCCCTCCACCGCCAAAGCAAGAATTTCTGGAATTTTTTTCCGGCGGATTTCTTGTTTCGAAACATGCCGGTTTGCCGCGCTCGGAACCGCGCGGACGAGTCGACTGACTCGCTGGAGAGTGGCAATCGCGCGGACTTTAGGAGTCCTACCGAGTGCGTGGCATCGACTTTGGCGATTCTGCCGATCGTATTGCCGCAGGGGGACGGTACGCCGCGAAAAGCAGGCGTTTCCGTTTTCCCAGTCCACAGGACTAGTCGAAATCAGTTTCGTGGGGATCATCGGGCAAGAAGGCGCAGGTTGCCTAAAGTTCCTGGCTTATGCTCCCGATATGTTCCTGTGGACACTTCGGTGTCCGGCGCACCGGTAGTGCGCAAGCGTTTGCTCAGCCGCGGGCGTGTATGAGAAAGCCGCCGTAGCGAAAGAGTAAACGTTCCACATAAAAACAAATTGGCTGAATGCCGATTCCGTCCGAACGGACGCATCGGCAGGACGACAAGCTCGGACGGACTGGCTCGCTCCCCGCCAATCCCGCAAGCTTGGTATTTTTGCAAACTGGGAGGGGTGTCTGGCATGACTCGTATCAATACCAACGTCAGCTCGCTTGTCGCACAGCAGACATTGCAGCGGTCGAATACACAGCTTCAACAGGCGCTGGTACGCCTAAGTACCGGTCTTAGCATTAACGTCGGCAAGGACAATCCGGCCGGCTTGATCGCCTCGGAGGTGTTGCGCAGCGACATCATCAGCGTCGAGCGAGCCATCTCGAATAGCGAACGAGCAAGCCAGTTGATCTCCACGGCCGACAGCGCCTTGGGGCAGGTCAGCTCGCTGCTCAACGACATTCGCGGCCTGGTCTCCGAAGCGGCCAACACCGGTGCTTTGAGCGACGATCAGATTGCAGCCAACCAGTTGCAGGTCGACTCCTCGCTGGAAGCCATCGATCGTATCGCACAGACCACGGTCTTTCAGGGCCGCCGTCTGATCGATGGCAGCCTCGACTTCCTCACCACGTCGCCCGGCAACGCCGACTCGATCGCGGCCGGTACGATTGGTTCGGCAACCCAGGCGGCCGCGACCGCGGTACTCACCGGCGGTAACAGCACGGAACTGACCTTCACGGCCAAGACCGAGGGGACGGCCTTCGACGGCTATATCATCTCCGTTACGACCGACGCGCAAGGCAGCACCGACGGTGCCACGGTCGCAGTAGACGGCGTCGCCAAGACGATTACATTCCACGTCGAAAGCGCCACGACCGCGGCTCAACTCGTGGCTCTGGCGCAAGGCAACGCCAGTGCCGACGCCTTGTTCTCGGTGGAATCGACCGGAGCGGCCGCGGCGGTCGATGGCATCGCCGCAGTCACCACCGCCGGCGGCGCCGATCAGAATATCATCGAACTGACCGCCAACACCGCCGGTGCGGCATTCAACGACGTCGACATCAAGTTTATCGTCGGCGGGGCCGCCAAGGGAAGCGAAAGCGCCACCTACACCGGATCGGCCGGCAGCGGCCTGCTGACGGTGCAGATTGCCGCCAACTCGACCGCCGCGGAAATTGCCGCCGCGATCAACAATTCGACCAACGGCGAGTTCACAGCC
The DNA here is from genome assembly GCA_041744995.1 of Pirellulales bacterium. Taxonomy (GTDB): domain Bacteria; phylum Planctomycetota; class Planctomycetia; order Pirellulales; family UBA7805; genus JBBDLY01. The sequence continues at coordinate 8,335 of JBGTJT010000348.1, forward strand.
ACCGCCACCGGCAACGGAGCAGGCATCGTGACTGCCACTTCGGTCACTTTGACTGACGTAACCACCGGCGGCGTCAGCGGCGGGGCGAATATCAATAACCTCGATATCGAGCAGGCCAACTTCGGCACCTCGAGCCAGATCGCGGTTCAGATCGATGTCGATACGCAAGCCACCCGCGGCTTCCTGGCCTATTCGGGCGGCAACTTGTCGGCCGACCTGGTGCTGGAAGTGGGGGGCAACAGCGGTTTCGAGGTGTTCAACTTCGGCAACGGCACCACGGTTTCGCAGATTCGCGACGCGATCAATCTGGTGAGCGACTCGACCGGCGTGCAAGCCACCATCAACGGCACCGACCTGGAACTACGAAGCAGCGAATATGGCTCGAAGAGCTTTGTCTCCGCTCGTGCCATTAGCGGCTCCTTCGCAACGGTCGACGCCGATGCGGCGTCCACCACCCGAGACACGGGCAGCGACATCATCGCTCGTATCAACGGCGTGCTGGCCAGCGGCGACGGCTTGAAGGCTTCGTTGAATACCTCCACGCTCGATCTCTCGTTCAACGTCAACTCCCTGGTCGGTGATGGAGAGTCGATCAACTTTAACATCACCGGCGGGGGAGCGATCTTCCAACTTGGTCCCGACGTGGTCAGCAACCAGCAAGCCCGCGTCGGTATTGCCAGCGTGGGTACCGCCACGTTGGGCGGCGAATCGGGTACGCTGTTCGAGTTGCGTAGCGGCGGTATCAAGGCGCTGGGCACCGACCCCAGTTCGGCCGCCAAGGTGGTCGAGGAAGTGATTACCAAGGTCACGCAGCTTCGCGGCCGACTCGGAGCCTTCCAGAAAGCGACGCTGGAGACCAACATCTTCACGCTGAGCGATCAGTTGGAGAACCTCACCGACGCCGAAAGCTCCATCCGTGACGCCGACTTCGCCAAGGAAAGTGCCGCGCTGACGCGAGCACAAATCCTGGTGCAATCGGGTACCTCGGTGTTGGCCATCGCCAACTCGAATCCCCAAAACGTGCTCGCCCTGTTGCGATAAGCAGCGAGCGGGTCGATTTGAAACGACGATCTCAAACCGGCTCGGTCATTTTGACCGAGCCGGTTTTTTTGGAAGCAGGGTTGGAGGCGTGAGGCTTGAGGCGTGAGAGGTTGTGAAAAAATTGGCGTCAAACATCAGCCGGAGGGCGCTAGCCCC
>JBGTJT010000349.1:0-24316 GCA_041744995.1 Pirellulales bacterium
CAGATCAGCCAGTACGATCTCCCCTTCAGCCACGACGGGCGGCTGGCGATCAGCGATCCCAAGGGAAAGATCGAACCCAAAGAAATCGGCATCATCCGCGCGCACCTGGAAGAAGACGCGGGAAAAAGCGTCCACGACGAGGTCCACGGCGCCGCTGACAGCCAGATCGATCTGAATCGCACCGGCACGCCGCTGCTGGAAATTGTCAGCCAGCCCGACATGCGGTCGCCGCTAGAAGCCAAGGCCTATCTCACCGAGATGCGGCTGTTGCTCACCTACCTGGGCGTCTCCGACTGCAATATGCAGGAAGGGAGCCTGCGGGTGGACGCCAACATCAACCTGCACGTCGACACGCCGGAAGGAACTGTGGCCACGCCGATTGTCGAAGTGAAAAACATGAACAGCTTCCGCGCCGTCGAACGGGCGATGGAGTACGAAGCCGTGCGGCAGTGGGAAATCTATCAGGAGACCGGCAACAAGCTCGGCGACGTGCCCAAGCAAACCCGCGGTTGGGACGACGCCGCCAACGTCACCCGCGGCCAGCGGAGCAAGGAGGAATCGAGCGATTACCGCTACTTCCCCGAGCCTGATCTGGTGCCGGTGACGGTGACGGCGGCGGAGATCCTCGAAGTGAAGCAGCGGCTGGGCGAATTGCCCGCCGCGCTGCGCAGCCGCCTGGAAGCCGACTACGGCGCGACGGCCTACGACTCCGACGTGATCGTCAACCAAGGCCAGCCGGTGGTCGACTACTATATCGAACTAGCCACAGCCAGCGGCGACGGCAAGCTGGCGGCCAACTGGCTGCAGCAGGACGTGCTGCGGACGCTTAAGGAGAAGAGCATCGCGATCGAGCAGTTCCCGCTGCGACCGGCTGTGGTGGCTGATCTCTTGAAAAAGGTCGCCGCCGGCGACGTCGACACCAGCCGCGGCCGCGCGGTGCTGGCCGAGATGATCGAGACGGGCGACGACGCCGACACAGTCATGCAGCGGATGGGCATCGAGAAGGTCGACGAGTCGGAGCTGATCGCGATGTGCGAGGAACTGGTCGCCGCCAATCCAAGAATCGTCAGCGACGTCAAAGAAGGCAAGCTGCAAGCCGCCGGCGCCCTGATCGGCCAAGCCAAGAAACGCAATCCGAATATCAATGCCGGCCGGGTGAGGGAGATTTGTCTAGGTATCATTGAGAGAGTTTAGCGGTGGCAAAATTCGAAATCCTAAATCCTAAACAATTTCAAAATCCGAAATTCAAATGCTCGAAACAGCAGGCGTTCGGGCCAGTCCTTCGTGCTTTGAACATTCGAATTTGTTTAGGATTTAGGATTTCGATATTCGGATTTTACGCCCCATGTCCCTCATCACGCTCACAACCGACTTTGGCGCAGACAGCCCTTACGTGGCGGCGATGAAGGCTTCGATTCTTTCGATCAACCCGGCGGCGACGATTGTCGACGTCACGCACAGCATCCCGCCGCAAGATGTTCGCCAGGGGGCGTTGGTCTTGCAGCAGTTCTCGCCGCGGTTTCCGGCCGGGACGATCCATGTCGCAGTGATTGATCCCGGCGTTGGTTCGGAGCGGGCGATTCTGTACGTCGAGTTCAGCGATCAGCGGTATATCGCTCCGGACAACGGCCTGTTGAGCGGGTTGGCTCGGCAATCCACGCCCGTTAGAATGCACGCACTGCAAAACTCGGCGTATTGGCTGCCGGAGGTATCGGCCACGTTTCATGGCCGCGACGTCATGGCTCCGGCGGCGGCGCATCTGAGTCTGGCAGTTGAACCAGAGAAACTGGGGCCGGCGCAATCGGAACTCGTGCGCCTCCCGTGGCAAGAGGTGCGTATCGTGCCAGGCAAGATCGAAGGCGCTATCGAGTCGATCGATTCGTTCGGCAATCTGGTGAGCAATATCACCGCCGAAATGCTCGTCGCCGCGCCGCGGGATGAATCGGTCCGCATTCTCTGCGACGACCACGAAACCTTCGGCATCTGGCAAACCTACGCCGACCAGCCCCCCATGACCCTGGTCGCCCTGATCGGCTCCAGCGGTTTTCTGGAACTGTCGATCGTCAACGACAGCGCGGCGATGATGCTGGGGGTGAAGCCGGGGGTGGGGATTTGTGTGACGTGGTGACGGGACGGTGGCAAATGCGGAATGCGGAATGCAGAATGCGGCGTAAGCGGCTGGTAGGCTCCATTAAGCTACGGAACTTGACCACCCGCATTCCGCATTCCGCATTCCGCATTTGCCCAACAAGGTTGCCATGAGTACCGCTTCACGCCCCACTCCCGCCCAACTCGCTGCCTGGGACCGCCAGCATGTCTGGCATGCGTTCACCCAGATGCAGGACTACCGGCCGCTCGTCTTCGAGCGGGGCGAGGGCTGCACGCTGATCGATATTCATGGCAAGCGCTATCTCGACGGGTGCAGCAGCCTGTGGTGCAACATCCACGGGCATGCCCATCCGAAGATCGACGCGGCCATTCGCGCGCAGTTGGACAAGGTCGCCCATGTCACGAACCTGGGAGCATCGAACCCTACCACGATCGAACTGGCGAAGCGGCTGGTCGAGATCACGCCCGAAGGGTTGAACCATGTGTTCTTTGTCAGCGACGGGGCCTGCGCGATCGAGGCGGCCTTGAAGATCGCGTTTCAATACTGGCGACAATGCGAGCGGCCGCAGCCCGAGAAGTCGGTCTTCCTGACGCTCGGCGATGCCTATCACGGCGACACGATCGGCAGCGTTAGCTTAGGCGGGGTCGATCGCTTCAATGCGGTGTTCGGGCCACTGCTGTTCGAGACGATCCGCGCGCCGATGCCCGACATGTACCGGCTATCGTTGCCGAAGCTGCCAGCTTCGGCGACCGAATACTATCTGGCCGAACTTGAAAAGATTCTCGCCGCCGAGCATCACCGCCTCGCCGCCATGGTCATCGAGCCGCTGGTGCAAGGCGCCGCCGGTATGGTGATGCACCCGGAAGGTTATCTCCGCGGCGTCCGCGAGCTGACACGCAAGTACAACGTGTTGCTGATCGCCGACGAAATCGCCGTCGGCTTCGGCCGCACCGGCACGATGTTCGCCTGCGAGCAGGAAGACGTGACGCCCGACTTGTTGTGCCTCGGCAAGGGACTCACCGGCGGCTATCTGCCGGTGGCGGCCACGCTGGCGACCGACGAAGTGTACGGCGCCTTCCTCGGCGACTACGAGGAATCGAAGGCGTTCTTCCACGGGCATACCTACGGCGGCAATCCGCTCGGCTGCGCCGCCGGCCTGGCAACGCTCGATATCTTCGCGAAGGAACGAACACTCGACCACCTGCCGCCAAAGATCGAGCGATTGGCTGAACATTTGAAACGAATCAGCGGCCACCGGCACGTCGGCGACGTCCGCCAGCGGGGGCTGATGGCCGGCATCGAACTGGTCCGCGACAAGGCGACCAAGGAACCGTTCCCCTGGAAAGAGCGCCGCGGCCACCATGTTTGCGAACGGGCCATGCAAGACGGCGTCTACGTCCGCCCATTGGGCAACGTCCTGATCATCATGCCGCCGCTGGCGATCTCGCTGGAAGAACTGGACCAGATCTGTCTAGCGGTCGAGCGCGGGATCGGGGAAACTCTGTAGGTCGGAGGGGTCAGGGGTCAGGGAAATCCTTCTCCCTTTGGGAGAAGGTGGCCTTTAGGCCGGATGAGGGTGCGCGGCTAATTCGCGATGCGTTTACCGACAGGCCGCCAACATCAGCATGGGTTAGCGACGCGCCCTCATCCGTCTGCTACGCAGCCACCTTCTCCCGAGGGGAGAAGGGTTTGAGTGGCACCGCTGAGGTTTTACGTGTTCGACCCATAAGCAAATTTCGACTCTCTGACCCCAGACCGGCCCCTGAAACCTGAAACCTGAAACCTGAAACCTGATACCTGGCCCCTGACCCCACGCTCGCCATGCCCGCTCACTTCCTCCTACTCCAGATCCGCAATCCCGGCGACCCCATGCTGCGGCAGGAGGTCGAGGCGTTCGCGCGGGTGTTGCAGTGCGAGACGAGCCAGATCACCGCGTACGACATTCTCGTCGAGATTCCGCCGGAGTCGGTCGTCGCCCGGCACGACGTGGTATTCGTCGGCGGCAGCGGGCATTACTCCGCGACGACCACCGATCCGTGGATTCTTCCGGTGCTCGATCTGTTTCGCCGCCTGCGCGACAATCGCCGGCCAACGTTCGGTAGCTGCTGGGGATTCCAGGCCATGGCCCGCGCCTGCGGCGGGCTGGTCATCAACGACATCGAACGGGCGGAACTCGGCACGAATCGCCTGCGCCTCACTGAGGCCGGCAAGCGCGATCCTATCTTCGGCAACCTGCCCGAGCCGTTCTTCGCCCAGATGGGGCACGAAGATCGCGTCGTCGAGCTGCCGGAAAATGCCACGCTGTTGGCGTCCAGCGACAAGGTCGAGAACCAGGCCTACAAACTCAACGACGCGCCGATCTACTGCACGCAGTTCCACCCCGAACTGAACCGCACCGCACTGCTGGGCCGCGTAAAGGCGTATCCTGAATATATCGAGAAGGTCGCCGGCATGACAATGCAAGCCTTCTGCGACCAGATCCACGACACACCGGAAGCAGAGGATTTGCTGCGGCGGTTTGTGCGCTCGGTGTTGGCGTAGCCCGAACGTAGCATGGCCCCCTGGGCCGGGCGCTCGATCCTACCTAAACCGTGCCCGAACGTCCGGGCGCCGGAGTACGATGATCGCCCAGATTCCGAACGGAATCCCCGCTACGCCCTACTACCCATCCGAATCATAACCCAGGTTCGGGCTTAACCATCGCTCCGCTTCGCGCATCGACCAGCCTTTGCGTTCGGCGTAGCTGCTGACCTGGTCGCGGGTGATGCGGTCGACGGCGAAGTACCGTGCCTCGGGATGCGCGAAGTACAGCCCGCTGACACTGGCTGCCGGCAGCATGGCGAAGCTTTCGGTCAACATGATTTCGGCGTTCTTTTCCGCGTCGAGCAGCTTGAACAGGATCGCCTTTTCGGTGTGGTCGGGCTGGGCCGGATAACCCGGCGCCGGACGGATGCCGCGGTATTTTTCGGCGATCAGTTCGTGGTTGCTGAGGTTTTCGTTCGCGCCGTAGCCCCAGTCGTCGCGGGCCTGCTTGTGCAGCCGTTCCGCGAACGCCTCGGCCAGGCGGTCGGCCAGGGCCTTGACCATGATCGAGTTGTAGTCGTCGTGGTCCGCCTCGTACTTGGCCGTGAGTTTGTCCGCGCCCAGGCCGGTGGTGACGGCAAACGCGCCGAGATAATCCTGCCGGCCGCTGTCGAGCGGGGCGATGTAGTCGGCCAACGATCGGAACGTCTCCTGCCCTTTGCGTTCCCATTGCTGCCGCAACGTGTGGAACCGGGTTAGCTCTTGCTCGCGGCCGTCGTCGGTGAATAGCACGATGTCGTCCCCCTCGGCCGCGGCCGGCCAGAAGCCGTAGACCGCCTTGGCGGTCAGCAGCTTGTTGGCCACGATCTCGTCGAGCATCGCCCGGGCGTCGTCGTACAACTTGCGGGCCGCCTCGCCATACTTTTCATCGTCGAGGATCTTGGGGTACTTGCCCTTCAGTTCCCAAGCCATGAAGAAGGGCGACCAGTCGATGTACTCGACTAACTCCGCCAGCGGGAAGTCTTCGAGCACCTTCACGCCGGTAAACGACGGCTTGTCGATCTGGACCGTGTCCCAATCGGTGGCGACTTTCTTCGCCAACGCCTGCTTGTACGGAATCAATTTCGTCTGCTGCCGCTGCGAGTACGCTGCGCGAAGTTGCTCCTGTTGCTTGATGTTGTCGGCGACCAGTGTGTCGCGGAGATCGGCGCTGATCAACTTGTCGACCACGCCCACGCACCGCGAGGCGTCGAGCACGTGGACCGTCGGCGATTCGTACTGCGGCGCGATCCGCACCGCCGTGTGCTTGGCGCTGGTTGTGGCGCCGCCGATCAGCAGCGGCATGGTCATGCCGGTCCGCTTCATCTCCTTGGCCACGTGGACCATCTCGTCGAGGCTGGGCGTGATCAGCCCCGAAAGGCCGATCATGTCGACCCCTTCCTTGACGGCCGTTTCCAGGATTTTCTCACAACTGACCATCACGCCCAGGTCGATGATCTCGTAGTTGTTGCAGCCGAGCACCACGCCGACGATGTTCTTGCCGATATCGTGAACATCTCCCTTGACCGTGGCCATCAGGATTTTGCCGCGGGCGCGTTCTTGCTGGCGGCCTTCGGCGATCTTCTCCTGCTCCATGAACGGCAGCAGGTAGGCGACCGCCTTTTTCATCACCCGGGCGCTTTTCACGACCTGCGGCAGGAACATCTTGCCGCTGCCGAACAAGTCGCCCACGACGCTCATGCCGTCCATCAGCGGCCCTTCGATCACCTGCAGGCAGCGGTCGTACTGCTGCCGGGCTTCCTCGACGTCTTCGGTCACGTACCTGTCGATGCCTTTGACCAAAGCGTGCGCCAGCCGCTCGGCGACCGGCTTCTCGCGCCAGGCCACGTCCTCGCCGCTGGCCCTTGGTCCTTTTTGCTTGACGGTTTCGGCGTACTCGATCAGCCGGTCGGTGGCGTCCTCGCGACGGTTGAACAGTACGTCTTCCACTCGTTCGAGCAGGTCTTTGGGAATCTCTTCATACACCTCCAACTGGCCGGCGTTGACGATGCCCATGTCCAGCCCGGCGCGGATGGCGTGATACAGAAACGCCGCGTGCATCGCCTCGCGGACCGTGTCGTTGCCGCGGAACGAGAACGAGATGTTGCTCACGCCGCCGGAGATTTTGGCGCCGGGGCAAACCTGCTTGATCTTGCGGACCGCCTCGATGAAATTGATCGCGTACGGATTGTGCTCGGCGATGCCGGTGGCCACCGTGAGGATGTTGGGATCGAAGATAATGTCCTGCGGCGGAAAGCCGACCTCTTGCGTCAGCAGGTCGTAGGCCCGCTTGCAGATGCGGACCTTCTCGTCGATCTCGACCGCCTGCCCCTGCTCGTCGAAGGCCATCACCACGGCGGCTGCCCCATACTTGCGAACGAGCCGGGCGCGGCGGAGGAACTCTTCCTCGCCATCCTTGAGACTGATCGAGTTAACGATCGCCTTGCCTTGCAGGCATTTTAGGCCCGCTTCGAGCACTTCCCATTTGGAACTGTCGACCATCACCGGCACGCTGCTGATGTCCCCTTCGCCGGCGATCAGGTTGAGGTACTTGGTCATCGCCGCGGCGCCGTCGAGCAGGGCGTCGTCCATGTTGACGTCGATAATGCTCGCCCCGCCGGCCACCTGGTCGCGGGCGACTTCGACCGCTTCCTCGAATTGCTCGTTGCGGATCAGCCTGGCAAACCGCTTGCTGCCGGTGACGTTGGTCCGCTCGCCGACCATGATGAAGTTGGCCTCCGGCCGCAGCGTCAAAGGCAGCGTGCCGCTGAGCCGCGTGTAGTCGGCCGGCGCGGCTTTTTTGTGTGGCGCAAGCTTGCGAACCCGTGCGGCGATGGCCGCAATGTGATCCGGCCCGGTGCCGCAGCAGCCGCCGACGATGTTCACCCAACCGTTCTCGGCGAACTCGCCAACCAGAGCGGCCATTTGGTCGGGGCCAAGATCGTAGGCGCCCATCTCGTTCGGCAGACCGGCGTTGGGATGGCAACTGATGTTGACGTTGGCGATGCCGGAGAGTTCCTCGATGAACGGCCGCATCGTCTGCGGCCCCAGCGCGCAGTTCATGCCGACCGACACCATGGGGAAATGGCTGATCGCGTTCCACCACGCCTCGACCGACTGCCCGGAGACGAACGTGGTGCCGCTGTCGGCGAACGTGCCGCTGACCATCACGGGAATGCGCGTCTGGTGCTCGTCGCACCAGCGGGCGATGGCGAACAGGCACGCCTTGAGATTGAGCGTGTCGATCACCGTCTCCGGCAGCAAGATATCAACGCCCCCTTCGAGCAACGCGTCGACCTGTTCGTAGTAGCTGTTCATCAGGGCGTCGAACGTGGTGCCGCGGAAACTGGCATCTTCGACGCTGGTGCTAATCGCCAGTTGCTTTGCCGTGGGGCCGATCGAGCCGGCCACGAACCGCGGCCGATCGGGCGTCTTCTCGTTGAACTCCTCGACCGCCTCCCGCGCACAGCGGGCGGCGGCCAGGTTGATCTCGCGAATCACGTCGGCCGGCAGACCAAACTCGTCGGCCCCGATCGGCGAGGCGCCAAAGGTGTTCGTCTCGACAATATCGGCCCCGGCCGCCAGGTACTTGCGGTGAATCTCAGTCACATCCCGCGGCCGAGTGAGGCAGAGAATGTCGGCAAAGTTCTTGAGGTCCTTATGATGCTCGGCAAACCGCTCGCCCCGCATGCCCTGTTCGTCGAGTTTTAACGCCTGCACCATGGTCCCCATGGCCCCGTCAAGCACCAGAATGCGCTCGGCAAGCAGGCAATCAAATTCATCAACAGAAAGTCGCGGGGTCACAATCGACATAGCAGCAGTAGGGCCTCGAAGTTGGGAAGCGGGCGGGTCCGTGTCATTCTACGCAGCTAGCGCCAAGACACGCCCGCGGTGGAGTTGGTTCAAGCTACTTATGGTCTCATAAGTTGGCGTAGGATACAAGGTTGCGGTGCGGTGCCGTAGAATGGGCCCCTGGCCCGTTCGGTTGAACTGCGTTGGCTCGATCTTTGCGCCTTGGCGTCGTTGCTGGGGCGGCTTGGTTGCGGTGGGGACAGAGGAGAAGTTTAATTGACTAGTGCGAGCACGAGTTGGGTGCGGAAGGTGCCCCTCAATAGGTAGTGCCTACGGAAAGTATTCTGTGTGACGACAAATCGGGCCTGCTGACATGAAGTACGAACTTGAGCCAGATAACCGCAACTGTCCGGACGAGGAACTGCTCGCAGATCTCTGTGCTGTTGCTCAACAACTCGGCAAGTCGTCTCTTACTAAGGAGGAGTACAACCGTCACGGGCGTTTTTCGTCGGCCACAATGCAGAAGCGATTTGAGTCGTGGAACAAGGCATTATTACGGAGCGGCCTTGCAAACGACAAACGTGTGGATATCCCGGGCGACGAACTCTTGGCCGATCTAAAACGGGTCGCATCCGAGCTCGAAATGCAAACTGTTACGCGAGAACAATACCGTGTACATGGGACTTTCGCCGACGTTACCGTTTCCCGTCATTTTGGCGATTGGGCTGCCGCGCTTTGCGCGGCCAACCTTCGGCCAACGAGTTGGAAGCCACAGGCCACCGAAGAGAACCTCTTCGACAACATGGCTGTAGTTTGGGAGCATGTAGGACGACAGCCCAAGCAAAAAGACTTTCGCCACCCAGTATCTCGGTACTCGAAGACCACGTACGTCAATCGTTTTGGTTCATGGCGAGCTGCATTGGAGGCATTTGTCGCGGCAGCGAACGTCGAAAAAGAGCGCGATGCAACCTCGAACACCGCACCGCCGCCAATCCGAACGAAATCAGAGCGAGAGCCTGCTCATAAGACAGGCCGCAACCCCTCGTGGCGACTACGCTTTCTCGTGATGCGGCGTGACAACTTCGCATGTCGATTATGTGGAGCCTCTCCGGCAAAAGATCCTTCCGTGTGCCTTGAAGTTGATCATGTTCTGCCTTGGAGCAAAGGAGGTGAGACGGTCTTCTCGAATCTTCAGACCTGTTGCAAGACTTGCAATCTTGGCAAGAGCGATCTTCCAATGAATAATGAGGTGGACCACGTCTAGCCAGTTGGCGAGTTAGCACTGTCGGCATAGACTAAGCGGCGTCGGCTTGGCGGGCGATTCGTTGCGTAAATCGCTACGCAAAGAATCGGCCAAACACCATCGCTCAGACCGGCCCAAGGGTGTTGCGGCCTCGGTCACGACTTGGCGGAAGCAACGCAACCTCCTCGGCCGCTATTGTGCGTCGTTGTCGGGGTGTAGCAACGAACATGAAACTCCCGCGGGCAGGCCGCGGATATCTTGCCTTGCTGTCGTGCATCGTGGGCCATTCGTGCTATAATACCTGCATGTCTACCGCAACGCTGCTTGACAACATCTTCGAACCGTTCGCCGAGGTATGTACGATGATCGAGTTGACTCAGCAGCAAGTCCAAGCCTTGAATAGCCCAGAAGTAGGTCCGCTTCGTCTGGTACATCCGCTGACGCAGGAATCGTATGTTTTGCTTCGTGCCGACGAGTATGAGCACCTGAAGGAGCAACAGTACGACGATAGCCCTTGGACGCGCGACGAGCTTCAAGCGGTAGCTTGGGAGAGGATGAAAGACGAGGACTGGAGTGAGTACGACGATACGCCGGAGGAGTCATGAAACGGGGCGATGTTGTGCTTGTCCGCTTTCCGCATCCGTCCGGTCAGCGCGGCAAGAAGCGACCTGCCGTGGTGGTTCAGTCGGACGCCTATACTAGCGCTGTCAATACGATGGTTGTTGCGGAAGTTACGAAGAACTTGGCGATGCAAAACGATCCTGCATGCTTGTTCATCGATATTAGCACACCGGACGGCAAGGCAACCGGGTTGCGGATCAATTCAGTCGTTTCTGGCTTGGTGCTTGTCACCGTCTACGCCGACACCATCGCCCAGGTGCTCGGAAGCCTGTCGCCCGCTCTGCAACAGGAGTTCGACAATTGCTTGAGAGTGGGCCTAGGCCTGTCTTGATCGGTGGAGTCGCACGGGCAATTCTGCCGGCTTCCCTTCGGGTGTAGCAACGAACATGAAACTCCCGCAGGCAAGCCGCGGGTATCGTTCGCTGGGCTGGCGGCGAGAGGCAATTGCCGCGGCTCCCAATGCCTCCGGCTTGGCCGGGGGATTGTTACGTTCGTTGCTACACGACAACGCCCCCAAACACCCCGGCCGAGCAGTCGGCGTTGCCTCCAACCGGCTACCTGCCGAGGCCGAATCCAGCCGAGGCAAGCCGCAGCTCGTTGCGGCCTCGGTTACGACCTGGCGGAAGCAACACGGCCTCCTCGGCCGCTGTTGTGCTTCATTGCTTGGGTGTAGCAACGAACATGAAACTCCCGCGGGCAAGCCGCGGGTATCCACTCCCTACGGCAAATCGTGCTATAATACTGGCATGTCCACCACGACACTTCGCGGCTGAATTTTCGATCCGATTGCCGTGGTGATGACGCCATGAGTTTGAAGGTCGACGCTGGAACACTCAGTAAAGAACGCCATGAACAATAGAATTTCCATCACGCCAACGGTTTGTCACGGTAAGCCCGTGATTAAGGGGACGCGTGTCTTGATATCCACGCTGTTGGGTGCGCTGGCCGGAGGAGATTCTATTGAGACGCTTCTTGACGATTACCCGAATATCACGCGAGAAGACGTCGTCGCTGCTCTCGAATTTGCCAGTGAACTGAGCGATTTTCAGGAATCGGTTTACGAGGCGATCGCGTGAAATTCCTCTTCGACGAGAATTTCCCCAAGGCTGCCGCAGCGTTGATCGAACGCTATGGTCACGAGTGGATTGATTCGCGGACGGAGTTTCAAGGCGTTGACGATTCAGTCCTGGTCGAGGAAGCTCAGAAAAGGTCAGCGATCATCTTAACGACAGATCGCGATTTCTTTCACACCCTTCGGCACCAGTATCCAAGTCACGCAGGGCTAGTCGTCATCGCGTTAAAGCAACCGAACCGTGCGGCGATTCTGAAGCGGCTTCAATGGTTTCTAGAAAACATTGATACGAACCACATTCCCAGCAGAGCCTTTCAGCTCAGAGATAAAACCTGGGTTGCCCAGCCCCCCATGCCGGAATCGTTGGACACCGGCGAACAGGTGTAGTAACACCTTCGGTGTAAACTGTTCTTGTGCATCCGAACCCAGGGTGCGCGGCTCCGCCGCGACCCTGGGCTGGGGTGTCTAACCGCTTTGCGGTATGTACGGCGCGATGTGACCAACGGACGTTGCCGTTGTCGCACTGCGAATGCTCTCGTTGACTGAGGTCACAATCGCTTGACGTTGACAATCTCGACGGACATCTGATCAACGTCGATCGTGTAGAAGGCCCGCAACGGCTCGCGGTCAAGGAAGTACAAGCCCTCGCTCAAGTGCTCGCCGGCAGCGGCTGGATCAGAACGCAACGCCTCACGTAGCTGCCTCGACGCCTGGATGACTTCCGTTTTGGCGCCGCTGGCCATGGTGATGCGCAGGACGTCTTCCACGGCCTCCATCGACAATACGACGTCGTAACTCACAACGTCTCGACTTTCGCGATCAGTTCGTCGATCGTGAGCTTCGGGCCAGCGCTGTCTACGCGGCTCTTGGCGTATTCGATCTCCGCTTCGGTAGGCGGACGGCGGACAACTCCCAGGCGATTACCCTGGTCGTCGATCAACTCGACCTGCCCTTCGGCACGGCGGATTTGGTCGGCAAGATCAGTCTGCACAACGATTCGGATCATCTGTCGGCTCCTTGATGGGCTGGACCTATTCTACCAGTTACATGGTACCCTGCGATGTCAAAAATTTCGTGTCGCAACGAACATGAAACTCCCGCGGGCAAGGGTCGTGAACGACCCTGTCGTGCATCCTGGGCCGATTGTGCTTTAATATTCACCGGGTGCCATGGCGACGCCAATCGGTACGCCGTAGGCGCACTACAACCCGTGCGCCGTCGATTGTATAACACCTTCGGTGTAAACTGTTTTTGTGCATCCGAACCCAGGGTGCGCGGCTCCGCCGCGACCCTGGGCTGGGAATGTCTAACCGCTTCGCGGTATGTTGGACCGCCTTCAATTAGTCGTCTACAATAGTTGCCTAGGAGATCGATGATGATTGAGTTGACCCAGCAGCAATCCAAGCGTTGAACAATCCCGCAGCGCTCCCGTTGCGTCTAGAACTTCTGTCAACAGTTTACTCTGGCTGGCGAGTTACCGCTCGCTGTCTGACACCCGAGCACTCTGTGGATACCGTATGTGGATCGCAATTGCTACCTCGGTCGCCGGACCAGCATTTGACATCTGGTTGTTACTGCACCTATTTGTTGCGGTCATTCCAGTTCTTCTCTTTTCTGGATACCGCTGCCGATGGCAGTTTTCGCTTCGCACCTACCTTATTTCGCTGGCATTGATCGCATGCGTCGTCTTTCAAACGTCATTCGGCATCCGATCACTGTTCGAGAATCCATCCGTTGCACTCTTTTTCATCGTTCGCATGGCCGAACAATCGACAGTCACGCTTGTCGCCGTATTTGCAACTTCCGTATTAGCGAGTTGGACATTTCCCTGGCGCAGGTCGCGCCGGGATGGAACCAGCGGCACCAACTGACTTTGCAGTCGCGGCCGAACCTCGTCGAACGCTTGAATAGGCGCTATGACAATCGTAACTCACAACGCCTCGCCATGCACTTTGACAATCGACTGCCTGCGTACGTCGTTCGGGTCACATCGTCTGGAGGTGCTGTTCATCCAGGATGGGTTGCCCCGAATGCAGGAGATACTCGCGCGGCAGGCGCACCGTAAACGACGTGCCACTGGCCTGGGAAGATGCTACGTGGATCGTCCCGCCATGCGAGACGACTATTTCCCGCGCAATGTACAAGCCCAACCCGATGCTGCCGGGACGGTTTGCTTTTGGGTGTTCGGCACTGGAGCCGCGCACCAGCGGATCGAAAATCTTTGCCAGTTCGCCCTGGGGAATGGGTGGGCCTCCGCTGAAAACGACCAGCACAACCTCCGACGACTCTCCGCGAACTCTTAATTCGACGGGTGCCTCTTCAGGACTGTGCTGGATGGCATTTCCGAGCAGGTTGGAGACTCCCTGACGCAGCCGATCGGTATCCCAGTGGCCACGCAAGTCGCCTTCCGATTGGAGAAGAATGTGCCGCTGGGGATGGGCGCTGCTGAATTCATTGTGCAGCTCCTTGCAGAGAACGCCCAGGTCCATCGGAACGGGCGACACGGGCATCCCGGCACCGAGTCGGGTGCGGGTAAAATCGAGAAGGTCGCCGATCATCCGCCCCATCACGCCTGCGTCGGTTGCGATCTGAGTCGCCATACCGTTCGCTGCGGTAGCGGGCTGAACCAAGTTCGAAAGCAGTGAGGCTGCCATGGTGATGGAATGCAGCGGGTTCCGCAGGTCGTGACTGAGAATCGCCAGGAAAAGGTCGCGGGACTGGTCGACACGCTTCGTGTAACTGCTCACCGCCTTCGCAAGCGACTCGTCGATTGACTCGTTGAAGCGGGTTACATCGTCCACGTCGCTATCGTTCGGCCGGGCCCCACTATCGTGCCACAGCCGAAGCACACTCGCGCGCAACGCCCGGTATTCCGAAACCAATTCCAGCAGGTCAAATCCGGAGCCCAACCGGTCGATGGCATGTTGCTCGGACGCGCCCTTCAGGCTAACGCCATCCCCGTCTTGGCGGCGCCCCCGCGATCTGGCTGAGCGCTCGACTGCACTTTGGGAGGATTTCATGTCCGCGACGGTCGCCAGGAGAATGTCGCCAGCATGGTCGCGCAGCGAAAGCACATCCATGTGATTGCCCGGCACAATGCTACGGGCAAATTCTTCCCACTCCAGCAAAATTGCTTCGATATTCTCGACGATGTAATCAGCGAGCCGCATGAGGTTTCTCGTTCTCGGCGCAGGAGGGCGGTTGGCGTATATTCGGCCCGCCTGGGATAGAAAGCTGCGGCTTTCATCCTACCCCTTTGTACGCAGCGAAGCAAATGACGCCACTCATCGCTGCTTGGGTCAGCGAACTGAACGCATCATTCCCCACAACATCAGCCGAACCGCGCTAGCGGCCGGTTTTTCGGCGCTAACCGGGGGCTATCGCCCTCCGGCTGATGTTTGATGCCGATTTTTTCACAGCCTCTGCGTGGTTAACCGCTTCGTGGTAGGTTAGGCACCTTTGCGACTGCGACACCCTATCGCACTGTGGCGATATCGCGCATACTCTACCGCAGTCGTCAGTTAGGGCTTGTCCGATTGCGTCGTCAGGGAGCAGACCGTGCAATCCGTCTTTCCAGTGTTGGAACCGGAATCGCCGCAAGCGCGGGCGATTTATGATCTATTGCTGACCGTCTCGCTGATCTGCGGCGTCATCTTCCTGATTACCACCGGCCTGCTGCTGATCGCCATCTGGACCGGCCGCAAGCGGCGCGACCTGCCGCGGCAAGATTTCGGCAGCCATCGCAAGGAACTGGCCTGGATGGTCGCCCCGGTGATCGTCACGCTGTGGATCACCGCGATTACGATCAAGCTGATTCTCACGATCAGCGCCGTGCCGGAGGCGCATCCCGGCCTGCCCGAGGGTAAACAGGCCGATCTTATCGTGCGCGGGCATCAGTGGTATTGGGAGGTGCAATACCCTGATACCAACGTGATCGACGCCGGCGAGATCCACATACCTATCGGCAAACCGCTGTATGTGCAGTTGGAATCGGCCGACGTGATCCATTGCTTTTGGGTGCCGCAGTTGGCCCGCAAGATCGACGTCATCCCCGGCCGGCAGAACTACATCTGGCTGGAGGCCGACAAGCCGGGCACGTATCAGGGCCGCTGCGCGGAGTTCTGTGGCACCCAGCACGCCTGGATGAACTTTCTGGTGATCGCCCACACCGAAGATGACTATGCCAAGTGGCTGGCCGGCAAGGATGCTGACGCAGAGAAACCCAAAGTAACCGACGAGGAGGCGGGCGAGCGGTTGTTCTTTACTGAACAGACTTGCGTCAACTGTCACGCCATCCAGGGCACCACGGCCACGGCCGACATCGGACCGAACTTGACGCACGTCGCCCGTCGCAAGCAGCTTGGCGGCGGCATTTTGGAGAACTCGACCGAGAATCTCGCCTTGTGGTTGAAGAATCCGCAAGCGATCAAGCCGGGCTGCAAGATGCCGAACTTCAAGCTCACCGACGAGCAAGTCCGCCAACTGGTGGCCTATCTGGAGAGCCTGCCGTGACCGTGGGACTGCTCGACAAACCGCAAGTTGAACCGGCGGACAGCCCGTGGGGGCTGTTCTCCTGGGTGGCGTCGGTCGACCACAAGCGGATCGGCATCATGTACATGCTGCTGGCGGTGTTCTTTCTGACGGTCGGCGGCTGCGAGGCGCTGCTGATCCGCCTGCAGTTGGCCTGGCCCAACAACGGCTTTATCTCGCCGCAGTTTTTTAATCAACTGTTTACCATGCACGGCACGACCATGGTGTTCCTGGTCGGCATGCCTGTCTTTACCGGCTTCTCGAACTACATCCTGCCGTTGCAAATCGGGGCCAAGGACGTAGCCTTTCCGCGATTGAACGCGATGAGCTTCTGGATGCTGCCGTTCGGCGCGGTGCTGCTGTACTTCAGCTTCTTCACCGGCGCGGCGCCCGATGCCGGCTGGTTCTCCTACGCGCCGCTGTCGACGAATGCCTACAGCTTGATGGACGGCGTGACGTATTGGATTCTGGCGCTGATCGTGATGGGCATCGGCTCGGTGGCCGGGGCGATCAACATTGTTGCCACGGCGCTCTGCTGCCGCGCGCCCGGCATGAGCCTGCAACGGGTGCCGCTGTTTACCTGGATTATGCTGATGCAGGCGCTGCTGATCGTGATTACCATCCCGCCGCTCAACTCGGCGCTGGCCTTGCTGCTGATCGACCGCTGGCTGGACGCGGCCTTTTTCGAGCCTGCCCGCGGCGGCGACGCCGTATTGTGGCAGCACTTCTTCTGGATTTTTGGCCACCCTGAAGTCTATGTGTTCGCGCTGCCGGCGTTCGCGATGATCTCCGAAGTGATTCCGGTCTTCTCGCGGAAGCCGATCTTCGGCTACGCCTTCGTGGCCGGCAGCTCGACGGTGATCTTATTGTTGAGCTACTCGGTGTGGGCGCACCACATGTTTGCGGTGGGGCTGGGACCGGGGGCCAATGTGTTCTTCGCGGCCACCACGATGCTGATTGCCATTCCGACGGGTATCAAGATCTTCAACTGGACCGCCACCATCTGGGGCGGGCAGGTGCATTTTACGACGTCGATGCTGTTCGCGATTGCCTTCCTGATCCAATTCGTCATCGGCGGGCTGACCGGCGTGATGTTCGCCGCGGTGCCGATCGACTGGCAGTTGACCGACACCTATTTCGTCGTCGCCCACTTCCACTATGTGCTGATCGGCGGCGTGGTGTTCGCGCTGTTCGCCGCCCATAACTACTGCTTTCCCAAGATCACCGGGCGGATGCTCGACGAACGGCTCGGCAAGTGGCAGTTCTGGCTGTGGGTGTTCGGCTTCAACGGCACGTTCATGGTGCAGCATTTCCTTGGCCTGATGGGCATGCCGCGGCGGGTGTACACCTATGCGGACAACCCCGGCTGGTTCGCGCTGAACCTATTTTCGTCCGTCTCGGCATTGTTCATGGCGGCCGGCACGCTGGTCTTTCTGTACAACGTGGGCCGCAGCTTGCTGCGCGGCGAGCGCGCTGGCAACAACCCGTGGAGCGCCTTCACGCTGGAGTGGGCCACCAGCAGCCCGCCGCCGCCGGAGAATTTTCAATCGCTGCCGCCGATCAAGAGCCGCCGGCCGGTGTGGGACATGGATCACCCCGAGATGGCCGATTGGAAAACCGAGCGGACCGCCGAAGACGGCGGCCGTCGCCCGAGCAAGGCGTTGATCGCCGCCTGGGCGTTTGTGGCCAGCGAGGCGATTTTTTTTACATTGTTGCTGGTCACTTATGTGGTCTTCAACACCCGGGCCGGGCTGGACGACGGCAGTCCCGGCGACGGACCGAGCGCGGCCAGTTCGCTGTCGGTCGTGCGAACCGGCGTGTTCTCCGTGTTCTTGCTGACAAGCAGTCTCACCTTCTGGCTCGCCGAGCGGAACCTCAAACGCCGCCGGCAGAGAGCGTTCAAGACGTGGCTCGCCGTTACCATCGGGCTGGGCAGCCTGTTCGTCGCCGGGCAAGTGTGGGAGTATGCCGGACTGCTGGCCGACAACGTAACGATCAGCAGCAACCTGTTCGCCTCGACTTTTTTCACCGTTACCGGTTTTCATGGCCTGCACGTCACGGCCGGGCTGGTGGCGCTGGGCGTCATGCTGTGGTTCGGCTATAAGAATTACCTCACCGAGAAGCGCGGCAAGGTCTTTTCGGCGATCGGCATTTACTGGCACTTTGTCGACGTGGTGTGGATCGCCGTCTTCTCGATCATCTATCTCAGGGCGCTGCAATGAACACACTGGCCGAATTATGGAGGTTCGACTCGCCGGTCTGGCTGCCGGCCGCGATGCTGTTGCTGGGCTATAGCGTGGTGTTCCGTCGCGCGAGCCTGCCGCGTTTCCTGGCGTTTGGCCTGGGGCTGGGATTGCTCGTGCTGGCGTTCATTTCGCCGCTGGGCGCGCTGGCCGACGGCTATCTGTTCAGCGCCCACATGGTGCAGCACCTGGTGCTGCTGCTGCTGGTGCCTTTGTCGTTCATGCTGGCACTGCCGCCGCGAGAGACGGAGCAACTCTTTGCCCGACCGCTGGCAAACCGCGTCGGCAAGATCATGGCCTTTCCGGTAGTGGGTTGCCTGTTGGGCGTCGGGGCGATGTGGTTTTGGCACGTGCCGAGTCTGTGCAGCGCGTCGACCGAGAATGCCGCGATTGGCGCCGTTCGCGACACCTCGTTCGTCGCAGCCGGCCTTGCCTTTTGGTGGCCCGTCTTTTCGCCAGTGGCACGCTACCGGCTCGAACCGCTGTCGGGCATCACCTATTTATTCACCTCCTGCCTGGGCTGCACGTTGCTGGGCATCTACATTACGTTCACCACCGTCTCGGTCTGCCCGGCGTTCGCGAATCCACAGGAGCGGATCGACGTGGTGACGCAGCTTTACGACGCAGGCCTGACGCCAAGCGTCGACCAGCATCTCGGCGGCCTGCTGATGTGGATTCCGCCGTGTACGCTGTATGTGCTGGCGAGCGTCGCGCTGTTGTTCCGCTGGTATGGCGAACCGCCGGCCAGTTCGGAAACTACTGAGGCCAATTGATGAGCGAACATGAAATAACGCCTGATGAAACCACGGTCGAAATCATGCCGCGGCCGACCTATGCGCCGGTGGCGATGTCGATGGGCGTGATGTTCCTGGTATGGGGGATCATGACGCACTGGACGATGTCGGTCGGTGGCGGCCTGTTGATCGGCTGGGCGCTGTCGAGCTGGCTGGGACAAATTTGCTACGATTGGAAACTGCAAGATGAACAGTGAGCATCACCAACAACCGAGCGCGCCGGAAACGGAACCGGCTCAGGAAGGCGCACCCGATCGGACCGCCGCCTGTTGCGAGATTCCGCAGCGGCGCGGCTTCTTCATGAAGCTCACTCTGGCACTGTCGGGCGTGATCGGGGTTTTGGTTGCGACGCCGGTGGTGGGCTTCGTGCTGGCGCCGATCTTTCGCACGCCGGCGAAGAAATGGCGCAGGGTCGGCAAATTGGAGGAGTTTCCGCAAGATGCAACCCGCTTGGTCCGTTATCAGGATCCGTCGCCAGAGATCTGGGCGGGGGTGACCGCCGAGAGCGGCGCCTGGGTGCGGCGCGAAAGCGAGACGGAGTTTACAGTATTTTCGATCAACTGCCGACATCTCGGCTGTCCGGTCCGCTGGATCG
This sequence comes from Pirellulales bacterium, assembly GCA_041744995.1. Classification (GTDB taxonomy): domain Bacteria; phylum Planctomycetota; class Planctomycetia; order Pirellulales; family UBA7805; genus JBBDLY01. The sequence goes on from JBGTJT010000349.1 coordinate 19,563, forward strand.
ACGGCGCCGGCCTGTTCATGTGCCCCTGCCATGGCGGAGTTTATTACAGCGACGGCACGGTCGCCGGCGGCCCCCCGCCGGAACCGCTGCACCGCATGCATTGGCGGATCGTCGACGGCGAACTGGAAATCCGAACCGGCCCGATCCCGCTGACGCTATTTGACAAATCATTGACGTAGTTTGAAAACAGACCCTATTGGCATTCAAGGTGAATGGCAGAAAAATGGATGGCAAAAAAATCAGGCAAGAACGCGTATTTCTTTTCTTTCCATCTTTCTGCCATCCATATTTCTGCCAGAGCCGTCCCGCCGATACACTCAGCAAGTAGCGCGCCGCATGTTGAAACAGCTTTGGCAATGGATTGACGACCGGTCGGGCTTCTCGGATTACGTGATGCCGATCCTCACGCACGTCGTGCCCCGCGATGCCCGCTGGTGGTACGTGTTCGGCAGCGCGACGTTGACCGCGTTCATCGTGCAGATCGTGACCGGCATCGGGCTGGCCCTGGCCTATGTGCCGGGCGGCGACCAGGCGTACCAAAGCCTGGTGTACATTACCGAGCAGGCGCCGTTGGGCAGCGTGCTGCGCGGCATGCACTTTTACGGCGCTTCGGCGATGGTGATGCTGGCGGTGATTCACATGGTGCAGGTGTTTTTGCACGCCACCTATAAGTATCCGCGTGAGATGAACTGGATGAGCGGCGTGGTCGTGCTGTTCTTCGTGATGGGCATGGCCTTCACCGGCCAACTGCTGCGGTGGGACGCCAACGGCGTGTGGTCGGTGACCGTGGCGGCCGAGATGGCGGGCCGCACGCCGCTGATCGGCCCGACGCTGGCGCATTTTATCCTCGGCGGCGAAACCGTGGGCGGTTCGACGCTGACGCGATTCTTCGTCGTTCACGTGTTCGTCCTGCCCGGCATGATTATCGCCGGCGTCGCACTGCATCTGCTGCTGCTGTTGCGGCACGGCGTCTCGGAGATGCCCAAGCGGAATGAGCCGGTCGATCCGAAGACCTACAAGGAAGCGTACCACCAGCGATTAAAGAAGACGGGCGTGCCGTTCTTTCCGGATGCGATGTGGCGCGACGTGGTGTTCTCGACGGCGATGGTCGTGGTGATTCTCGCCTGCGCGGTCTTCCTTGGCCCGCCCACGCTGCAAGGTCCGCCCGATCCAAGCGGAATCCATACCAATCCGATGCCCGACTGGTACTTCTGGTGGTACTTTGCGATTCTTTCGATGCTGCCGCCCAACCTGGAGACTTGGATCATCCTCGGTTCTCCGGTGGCGGCGTTCTTGCTGATGTTCTTCCTGCCGCTGATTTCCAACAAGGGACATCGCGCCCCGAGCAAGCGCCCCTGGGCGGTCGGCGCGGTGATTGCCGGGGGAATTGCCTTTGTCGTTTTGACCATTTACGGCTACCGTAAGCCGTGGTCGCCCGACTTCGGCGTCGACCCGCTGCCGGAGAGCGTCGTCGGCGCGACCGAGGGGCCGGTGGCCAACGGCGCGGCGCTGGTTCACACCAAGGGCTGCATGTACTGTCACAACATCGACGGCTATGGCGGCCATCGCGGGCCGGAACTTTCCACCATCGGCAAGCAGTTGACGCGGCAGGACATCATCATTCGCATCAACAACGGCGGTTACAATATGCCTTCGTTCGCCGGGTCGATGACGTCGGAAGAACTCTCGGACATCTGCGACTTCCTGCAAACTCGCACCGGTGCGACAGCCAAATCAGTCAATGAATCAAGGTGAATGGAGAATCACGCAATGCGCTATTCCGCTCTGGCCGCCGCCCTCGTGCTGACCGCGGTGTTTGTTGTGCTGGCAGTCTGGCTGACGCCCTGGTGGAGTGTCGGCGCGGCGCTGTTCGCGCCGTTGGCCCTGTTGGGCCTCGTGGACGTGGTGCAAACCAAGCATAGCATCTGCCGCAACTACCCCATTCTGGGCCGCCTACGGTTCATTCAGGAAGCCCTGCGGCCGGAGTGGCACCAGTACTTTATCGAAAGCGATCTCGACGGCCGGCCGTTCAGCCGCGACCAGCGTTCGCTGATCTACGAACGGGCCAAGAACATCGAGGGACTCAAACCGTTCGGCACGGAGAAGGACGTCTATTCCAGCGAATACGAATGGGGGGCGCATTCGATTTCGCCGACGAAGAAGAGCGAACAACCGTTCCGCACGCTCGTCGGCGGACCGCGGTGCCGGCAGCCTTACTCCTGCTCGCTGCTGAACGTTTCCTCGATGAGCTTCGGAGCGATCAGTCCGACCGCCATCATGGCGCTGAATCAAGGCGCCAAGGCGGCCGGCTACGCCCATTGGACCGGCGAAGGAGGCTTCAGCCCGTATCATCAAAAGTACGGCGGCGACATTGTATGGCAGATCGGCACCGGCTATTTCGGCTGTCGCAACGACGACGGCACGTTCAACGCCGACCTGTTCGCCGAGCAGGCGGTGAACGAGCAATGCAAGATGATCGAGATCAAGATATCCCAAGGCGCCAAGCCGGGGCACGGTGGCGTGCTGCCGGCGGCCAAGGTGACCGAGGAGATCGCCCGCACTCGCAAGGTGAAAATGGGACAAGACTGCATCTCTCCGCCTGGGCATACTGCTTTCACCACGCCTCGCGGGCTGTGCGAGTACATCGAGCAGCTTCGCGACCTGAGCGGCGGCAAGCCGGTGGGATTCAAGCTGTGCGTGGGACAACGGCATGAGTTTTTGGCGATCTGCAAGGCGATGCTGGAAACCGACCTGCTGCCCGACTTCATCACGGTCGACGGCGGCGAGGGGGGGACCGGCGCGGCGCCGTTGGAGTTCAGCGATAGTCTCGGCGCGCCTTTGGTCGAGGGGCTGATCTTCGTCCACAACGCGCTGGTCGGCTGCCGACTGCGGGATAGAATCCGCATTGCCTCCTCCGGCAAGGTCACCTCCGCGGCTCATATCGTGCGCAATCTGGCGATCGGCGCCGATTGGTGCAACGTGGCCCGCGGCTTCATGATGTCGATCGGCTGCATTCAGGCGCAGGCTTGCCATACCAACAAGTGTCCGGTAGGCGTGGCCACGCAAGACCCCCGCCGCTATCGCGCGCTGGATGTTGCCGACAAGGCTGCCCGGGCGGCCAGTTTTCACCGCAACACGATGGAGGCCCTCTCCGAACTGGTCGCCGCCATGGGGCTGGAATCACCCAGCGAACTCACACCGCACATGGTCAGCAAGCGAATCGAACCGAACGTGGTGATGACCTACGAGGAAGCGTACGATTTCCTGGCGCCGGGGGCGTTGGTCGACGGCGCCACCAGCGACCCCGCATTCGTCCGCCCCTGGGAAGCGGCCTCGCCCGATACCTTCCGAGCCGTATGGCGCTCGCCCGTACCAGCATGACGGCAGCCTCAAGCCGCTCGCCGGGCAGCCGCTCTGGTGTTACGATGGATGCAGGAGGCGAGGCGTATGGTTGAAATTCGTTACACTGGCGACGCCCTTTGGGACAGAATCGAGCGAGCCGTGGAAAAGGTCAAGGATCGGCTCCGCCGCGTGGCCACAGCGCTTGAGGCGGCCGACGTCCCCTACGCGGTGATTGGCGGCAATGCGGTGCAGATCTGGGTCGCCCAGGTCGACGAGGCGGCTGTCCGCAACACCCGCGATGTCGACATCATCCTGCAGCGCGACCGCCTGGACGATGCCATCGCCGCGCTGGAATCAGCCGGATTCATCTATCGCACCGCGGCGGGGGTGACGATGTTCCTGGACGGTCCCGATGCCAAAGCGCGCGACGCGGTCCATGTGATCTTCGCCGGCGAGAAGGTTCGCCCCGAGTATGCCGAACCGGTTCCGTCCATCGACAACTGCGATCGCATGCAGGACGTTTGGACCGTGCCGCTGGAGTCGCTGGTGCGGATGAAGTTAACCAGCTACCGACGAAAGGACCAGGTGCATCTCTTGGACATGCTCGACGTCGGGCTCATCGACGCCTCCTGGCTCGATCGCTTTTCGCCCCTGCTCCGCCAGCGGCTACAAGAACTGATCGACACGCCGGACGGCTGAGGCGTTGCTAGCATGGCATGTTAAACTTTGCGGATTCGGCAAAGTTTGACGGCGCGGGCGCCGATGATTCTTGCAAGAGACGGCGCGCGGCTGCGCGCCGCCGGCGAGATTCCTGGGGAAACGGTTCGACATGACGGCAAAGTGGTGCAAGCACTGTCGCAAGCACGTGGCGCTAGCCGGCGCCGGCGATCGGTCCGCGCAGATTCGATCGGACTGTCCCGAGTGCGGCCAGCGGCTGTCGAAGTCTCCGCCCGCCAAGGCGGACGAAGCGCCCGCGGAGTTTGCCTGGGCGGAGGATCCCGCCATGCCGCCCGCCATGAGCCGGCTGCAGGTCAGCCCGTTCAGCTTCGACACGTGGGAACTCGACCAGGACTTGCAGGACGCCCAACGGCTGATTGCCGGCGAGCAGCGCCAGCAACAGCTGCGAGCCGAACAAGCCGCCGAAAAGAAGCAGCAAGCGCAATCCGTGCGAGACGCGTCGAAGAAGCGGTTGCCGGCCTACCTGCGTCCCGACTTCGCCGAGATCCAGTCGCTGGCCAACGGTCCGGCCGGTTACCAGCACGACGGCTTAGCGGCGGGCGGTACTTCGGAAAAAACAGATTCCTTCCCGGCGTGGTGCAGTCGCGCCCTCGGCTGGATGATGATTACCTTCGGCGTCGCGCTGACCGCCGCCGGTTGGGTGCTACAGCGAGGCGACCTCGCTAGCCTGGGAC
>JBGTJT010000350.1:0-4216 GCA_041744995.1 Pirellulales bacterium
TTTCGCAGGTCGAGGCACCGGTTGAAGTAGCAAGAGAAATCGGCTAACGAAAGGGCAACGGCAGGGCAATGGAAAGCGATTTTGTGACTCGAAATCAGGTGCCCCGCAAGGGGTTGAGGGTTCGAATCCCTTGCCCTCCGCTGTTGCAAGTCGTTCAAAACAAATGGCTTCCGCGAATTGCTTCGCGGAAGCCTTTTGTGTTGCATGCCCCCCCATTCGTGTCAAGTATTGCCTGGAATGTTACCCAACGCGCAGCGGGCGATTTCTTGGGGTGCGTGATGTGGGGCTATTGCACTCAGCCATCGCCATGCCGCAGCTTAGCGGACTACTGCGCCTTGGCAGCCCGAGCCGGCGCCGGCGGTGCAACCGAAGCAGTGGCGGCTGGTTGCGATCTGACGCGTTGCGAGCGGCGTCTCGGCGAATGCTCGAATATCTTGCGGCAGTTCGTCGGCCAGTCTTAGATCGAGCATCTGATTGAAGTCGCAGTCGAACAGGCGGCCCAGCCAATCGACCGACAGCGTCGTGCGGCACATCACCCCCTCGACGGCGGCCGGATTGAACGCATCGACCAACCTATCGAGATAAGCATCGTATTGCTCCTCGCGGATCAACTCCTCAAGAAACCGGCTGATCGGTAAGTTGGTGATCGTGTACAGTTGCGAGAACACGACTCCGTAGCGGGCCTGCAATTCGCGGCGATACTCCGCTTCTAGCTGTTCTTGTGAGGGCGGCAGCGCCGGGCCGATGGGGTTGTAGACTAGCGTCAACAATCGCTCGCCGTCCGGCTGCCCATAGCCCAAGGCGTTGAGCCGACGCAGTGCGCTGATCGAGCGTTGAAAGACGCCGTCGCCCCGTTGCGAGTCGCAGTTCTCTTCCAGGTAGCACGGCAGCGAAGCAACTATCTCCACCTGGTGCTCGGCAAGAAACTCTGGCAAGTCCGTAAAGCCGGGGGCCGTTAAGATGGTCAGGTTGCAGCGATCGATCACTCGCCGCCCCAGTGCACGGGCTTGACCGACGAGCCAGCGGAAGTTGGGATTCATCTCCGGCGCTCCGCCGGTGATGTCGAGCGTGGGGATGTCGGTTTGCTCCAATACCCGAATCACTGCTTCGGCCGTCTCGCGCGACATGCTCTCGCGACGGTCCGGCCCCGCGTCGACGTGGCAGTGCGTGCAGGTCTGGTTGCACAGCTTGCCGACATTGATTTGCAACACCTCGATGCCGGTGGCATGCAAGGGCTGGCACGCGTGTTGAGTAAGAACTTGGGCGAACGTCGGTTGTCGCTCGGTGGAGGCATCGTCGAGAATCTCCCGCTGCCGCTGGGATTGCGAGAGCGGGTTGCCTTGCCGCAATAAAGTCAACTGCACAAGAAGCCGCCTTCCAAAGTAGATGTTACTGGGCGTTGCGCCTTTTCACTTCCGGACCGTCAATGAGCGGAACTCGATCCCTTCGATCATCTGCCGCGCGTCGCTTTGCCGCGCGGCGACCTGGATGCCGTGGACACCCGCTCGACGAGTTCCCGGAGAAGCTGAGCGCGCAAACATCATGTCGAGTGCTTGTCATGCTTGTCGATACCAAAGTGAAACCGTTCACAATAGGATAGTGTAGCAGTTCGCACTGGCAACGAGCTACCACTCGGGAGCCAAAGCAGCGCTAGGCGACGGTAACGTTCAGGCGCCCACCCGTCGCCACACCTTGGGCGGCGTGCCGCATCGCTTGCCCGCTAGCGCCTTGCCGGGCGTCGCCATCGCTTGCATGAGAACCACGGCCAACTACGAATACGCAGCGTCGTTGGCAATGTACCGGCCGGGCGGCTACAATGGCCGCATCACTCTTTTGGCCAGCGAGGCATACCGATGCGTCACCTGAGATTGCTGTCATTGCCATCAGCCCTGTGGCTGGCTGTTCCGCTGGTGCTTTCACTGGCTGGAGTCGGCTTCGCCGAACCATCCGTCACGACTTTCGCCGGCAGCGGCGCTTCCGGCTACGACGGCGACGGCGGCCCAGCCAGCGAGGCGAAACTCAACAATCCCTTTGGCGTTGTCCGAGGTCCGGACCGCGCGCTATATGTTTGCGATACCGGCAATCACGTGATTCGCCGCATCGATTCCGACGGCAAGATTACCACCGTCGCCGGCAGCGGCGAAGGGGGATATCGCGGCGACGGCGGACCAGCCGCGCAGGCCCTACTGAACGAACCGTACGAGATCCGCTTCGACAGCGCGGGGCACATGTACTTCGTCGAGCGTGTCAACCATGTGATCCGCCGCGTCGATGCCGAGACGCAAGTGATCAGCACGATCGCGGGCACCGGCAGGTCCGGTTTCTCTGGCGACGGCGGTCCGGCCGTCGAGGCGAGGTTCTCGCAGCCGCATAGTTTGCAGTTCGATCGGAAGGGTGATCTCTATGTTTGCGACATCGGCAATCACCGGCTCCGCAAGATTGACATGACGACCGGAATTGTCACGACGGTCAGCGGCACGGGAGAAAAACAGCCCACGCCCGATGGTGCCCAATTCGCCGCCGCACCGCTGAACGGCCCCCGAGCGATCGACGTCGACGCAGCGGGCCACCTCTGGCTGGCGCTGCGCGAGGGGAACGCCTTGTATCGACTCGATCTGCAAGCAGGCACGATCCATCATGTTGCCGGTACCGGCAAGAGTGGATTTTCCGGCAACGGCGGTCCAGCGAAAGAGGCGACGCTCTCCGGTCCCAAGGGAGTCAGCATTGGCCCTAGCGGCCATGTCTATCTGGTTGATACCGAAAGCCATTCGATCCGCAAGGTCGATCCGGTCACGGGTACAATCCACTTAGTCGTCGGCGACGGCAAACGGGGAGACGGTCCCGACGGCCTCCCGCTTACATGCCGACTAGCTCGGCCGCATGGCGTCTTTGTCGACGCCGACGGCAGCGTGTATATCGGGGACAGCGAGAACCACCGGGTGCGGCGTTTACGGTGAGGGATGTGGGTGACGCTCACCGCGTCCACGCCAGCCATTTATTGAACAACTTCTTGACCAGCGGCGTCAGCCGAGTGCGGTTGTATTGGTCGCCGAGCTTGCGAATTGCCTCGGCCTGGGTCGGATAGGGGTGGATCGTGCCGCCGATTTTGCCCAAGCCCAGGCGGTGCGTCATCGCCAGGGTGATCTCCGAAATCATCTCGCCGGCGTGGCTGGCGACGATGGTGGCTCCCACGATCTTGTCGGTTCCCCGTTTGACGTGGACCTTGACGAAGCCCTCGTCTTCTCCGTCGAGAATCGCCCGGTCCACGTCGCGAAGGTGCTGCACAAAGGTGTCGACTTCGAAGCCTTGCTCCTGGGCTTGATGTTCGTACAGTCCGACGTGGGCGATTTCGGGTGAAGTGTATGTACACCAAGGCATCACCAACGACGAGGATTTCTTGCGTCCCAGGAACAGGGCGTTTTGAATCACGATGCGGGCCATGAAGTCGGCGGCATGCGTAAATTGATAAGGGGAGCAGACGTCGCCGGCCGCATAGATCCTCGGGTTGGTCGTCTGCATTCGGTTGTTGACCTTGACGCCCTGTTTATCGAACTCGACGCCGACTGCCTGCAGATTCAGGTTCTCGACGTTCGGCGCTCGGCCGACCGAGACCAGCAGTTGATCGATCGGCTCGTCATAGACTTTTCCCTGCGATTCGACGGTGAGCCGGATGCCGTCATTATCTTTGATTTGCAATTGCTTCCCGCAACAGAGCAGCTTGACACCCGATTCGAAGATCGACCGCTGCACGATTTCGGCCGCATCGCGATCCTCGCGAGGCAGGATGCCATGTTGGGCTTCGACCAGCAGCACCTCGGCGCCGAGTTCGGCAAACGCTTGCGCCATTTCGCAGCCGATCGGGCCGGCGCCGATGATGCCAAGTCGCCGGGGAAGCTCGGTCAGCGAGAACAAGGTTTCGTTGGTCAGGTAGTCGACTTCGCGTAAGCCGGGAATCGGCGGTGCCGCCGCCCGCGCCCCAGTCGCGATGACGGCCCGCTTAAACTGAAGCTTGGCGCCGCCCACTTCGACGGTGTTCGAATCGACGAATTGCGCCTGGCCGAAGTAGACGTCGACGCCCAAGTCGCGGAAGCGGGCGGCCGAGTCGTGCGGGCTGATGCCGGCCCGCAGGCGCCGCATCCGTTGCATGACGGCGGCGAAGTCGACTGGCGCCTCAGGCGGCGACTTCAACCCGAATTCCTCCCCTTTGCGAACCGCG
>JBGTJT010000351.1:0-3112 GCA_041744995.1 Pirellulales bacterium
ACTTCCCGCGGGGACGTCCGGCAGCTTCAGCCGTTGGCCGGCGGGCACCAGCCGCCGGCTGAACTCGACGCTCTCGAAGCCGGGGTCCGAGGGCCGATTGTTCGTGATTCCGTCGGCGAGCAGCTTGGCGATCTCTTCGGAGGTGAAGGGCGCCTCGCTCTTGAGCGGATGCCCGTCGGTGTGGGCCGCCTGCTGGCTGAGCAGGCGCGCCCACAGGCCGTAGCTGTGGACCAGCATCGTCTTCCGCATTCGATAAGCATGGCGGCAGACGTCTTCGACCGATCCGCTGCCGTTGGCATGGGCGTAATAAAGCTCGGCGTGTCGCGTGTAGAGTATCAAGTCGTCGATCCGCCGCTGCACGCGGGCGTCGTCTGTGGCGCGGCGGGCGGCGTCGAGCTGGCGATACATGCGACCGACGAGGTCCGACGGCGGGCGGCGCTGGCGGTCCTCGGTGATCAGGCGGTAAAACTCCCGCATCGGCTCGAGGGCCTCACTAAACGCCTTTTCGAGAAAGTCCTCAACGATCTCCTCGTGCCGCTCCCCTTCGCGCACGTCCCACAACACCCGACTCGCCATGTAGTAGCCAAGACCGCAAGGCCCCCAGCAATCGCCCGCTTCGGCCTCGTAGAACCGCACGCCCTGGCGGTGAATGCGGGGCAAGAAGGCCGCGATCTGGCTGGGCCGCGAGGCCTTCGCGCCGCGGGGGAGATTCCAATCCCAGTCGACCACGCTCAGGTAATCGTACACGCCCATCGTGGCCCCTTGGGCCTGCCAGCCTTCCACCACCTCGTCGAACGTAAACCCGCCGCCGATGAACGCAGTGGCAGCGCTGGGCACGACGTGCGGATGCACGCGCACGGTGGGGGGCGCCGAATGCTGATTGTAGGCATAGATGCCGACATACTTCGCCCCTAGCCCCAGGGCGTTGGTCGCCTCGGCCACGTCGTTGGCCAGCGTGACCACGCGATTGCTCGCGCTCCCCATTTCGCCGCACGCCGCGCATTCGCACCAACCGCCCCCGTCGCTGGGGTCCATTGAGATGCTGTCGGCCTGCGGGTGCTGCTTGAAGTGGCGTACGGCGTGATCAACCACGAGTTTCCGCAGGCCGGGATTCGCGACGCAAAATTTCACATCGCCCCGCATCTTCCGTTCGCCGTCGACCAGCGCCAGATACTCGGGGTGCTTGTCGAACTCGGAACGATTGGCGGCGATGATCGCCTCGTAGGCGTGGCCGCTTTGCAGTTGAAAGCCCTGCACGGCCCGGTTCCGCCGACACCACTGGTGATAGGGCTCGTTGTTGTAGCCCCACAGGCCCCAGTTGTACCAGATGCGGCGCGCGTAAAACGACGGGCTCTCGCGCTCGTCAACCGCGATCGCCAGCACGTCCAACCGGGGAACCACCTCCCACGTCTCGCCCGGAAAGAACTGGCGATATCCAAGCCGATGCAACAGATCCCACGCCGCGTGCGACACGGCCAACTCCGAGGCCCCGATCAACTGCACGCCGGCGGCGTGCGAACGAAGCAGGTAGTCCTCGCGGCCAAAAGGCCCTGCGTCGAACGCCACGTCGATGGCGGCGAAATCTTCCGGCCGTCGCAGCGCTATCCCTGTACTACCGTCCCCCGTCTCTACTCGGAACTTGGCTCCGGCGAGGCGGCCGAGGTAATCCGCCAGTTCGTCGGCTGTATCCTTCACGGCCTGTGGGGCCTTGGGCCCGATTACCACCGGCAACAGAGCGTGCTGCTCCCGGGCCAGTTCCACCGTTTCGGCAGCCGTGGCGGATCCGCCCGTGAGGCTCTGGGCGACGATCGCGGCACCGACCAGGACGGAGCGAACAAATGCGTGCGGACTGGCGGGAAGGAAGCACAGCATGGGAGACTCCGTTTCGAGGTCACGAGGCGCGGCAGAACCTGAAGAGGCACCATCGCAACCTGTTGTTATGATATATGTTATAGCGAACACGCACTACTTACAGAAATTATTCTGATTTTTCGAGTCAGCTTTTCGGCCCCGCAGCGCGATACCAATAGCTCGAATTACTGCAATGTCTCGTGCGAACCAATCCATGCCCGACGCCAAACACCGCAGCGAACCAGTCGATCCGACCGTTGCCGATAAAGTCCGCAATGAGGAATTTCTGCGGCTCTACACAACCGCTCAGCGTCGGATTCATGCCTTCGTCTCGACCTTCGTGGCGAATCCCGCCGACGTCGACGAAGTGATGCAGGAGACTTCGATCATACTGTGGCGTAAATTCGCCGAATTCCGTTCCGACGCCGATTTCACGCGGTGGGCCTGCGGCGTTGCCAAGCTCGAAGTACTGCGGCTGCGGCGCACCACCCGTTCGGTGCTGCCGCTGGAAGACGACGTCTTGGAACGGATCGCCGCCGAGCAACTCGATGCCCGCGAGCGGCTCGACGCCCGCCACGAGGCGCTGGAAGACTGCCTGGAAAAGCTCCGTCCGGTGGACCGCGAGTTGGTGCGGCAGTGCTATGAGTCGGGGCAGACTTCGCGGGCGGTGGCAGAGGAGTTGGGACGACCGGTCGACGCCGTTTACCAGTCGCTGCATCGCATTCGCCGGGTGTTGCATGAGTGTATCGATCGCGCTGTCGCGGCCGAGGAGCGCCTGCCATGAACACATCCTCCACTTCCGTCGCCGAACCGCGTGACGAGCTGTTCGCCTTGCTTTCCGCCTGGTGCAACGACGCTCTGCCCAAAGAGGACCAGCAGCGGCTTTGCCAGCAGCTTCGCGCAAGCGCCGCGGCGCGCGAGTTCTATATCGACTACATGAATCTGCACGGCGCGCTCGTGTGGCGGCAATCCTCAACCTCCGGCCGGGGGTTGGCGGAACAGGTTGCGCCGGCCTCCGACCGGAGCGATACGGGCGCGGAATCGCCGTTTGAGCAAGTGTCGATCCTGGAAAGCGCATGGTCGGTCGCATACGACTTGACGCGGTCGTCCATGGCCCTGTCGATGCTCGTGTCCGCGTTGGTGATCACGATCGTCGTCCTGTCGCTCGCCTTGGTGACGGTTTCGCATACCCCTTCGCCCGCCGCACCGTCAGTCGCGACGCTGCCGTTGCTGGCGCGGGTGTCGGCGACCGTGGCCGCCG
>JBGTJT010000352.1:0-2456 GCA_041744995.1 Pirellulales bacterium
GGAGAAGGTGGCCGAAGGCCGGATGAGGGCGGCGCTGCGCATCGGCTGTGCCATCCGAGGCGCCATCAAAGTGGCAAAGCAACCAGCACCGCCGCCCTCATCCGTCTGCTGCGCAGCCACCTTCTCCCATAGGGAGAAGGGTTTGCTTCAGGCCGAACATACGTGGCTTGCGTCGACTGAACTGTTACAGTAGCGAAGATAATCACTTTCTAGCGAGGCAACTTCCATGAGCATTCCTTCCAATCGACGAGACTTTCTTCGCTATTCCGCGGCGGCGGCTTCTGCGTTCGCCCTGCCGACGTTCATTCCCGCCTCCGCACTGGGCAAGGAGGGCGCAGCGGCGCCCAGCGAAACGATCAACCTGGGCGTGATCGGTTTTGGCCCGCGGTGTACCTATGATCTAAAGGCAATTCTCGAATTCGCGGACGTTCGCTGCGTGGCCCTTGCCGACGTGCAGGCCGACCGTCGCGACGCGGGCAAGCAGATGGTCGACGCCGCCTACGGCAACGAGAACTGCCGTCTCTATCGCGACTTTCGCGAACTGCTCGACCGCCAGGATATCGATGCGGTGCTCATCGCCACCGGCGACCGCTGGCACGCCCCCGCTTCGATCATGGCGGCCGAAGCGGGCAAGGACGTCTACAGCGAGAAGCCATGCGGCTTGACGATCGAATTGTGCCAGCAACTCGACGAGACCTTTCAACGAACCAAGCGAATCTTCCAGGCGGGCACCCAGCGCCGCAGTGTGCCGAACTTCAAGCAGGCGGTGGAACTTGCTCACAGCGGCAAACTCGGCAAGCTGAAGACGCTCTACGCCAGCGTCTACTTTCCGTCCATTCGATCGGAGTGGCTCCCCAGCCAGCCAACGCCCAATCCGGACGTGGTCGACTGGAATCTGTGGCTGGGGCCGGCTCCGTGGCGTCCCTACAACGCCGGCTACGTCAAAGGCGACTGGCGGGGCTACTGGGATTTCGATTCCGGCGCGCAACTGCTCGATTGGGGCGCCCACACGCTCGATCTCTGTCAGTGGGCCAACCAGGCCGACGACACCATGCCAATCGAATACGAGCCGGCCGCCGATCGCATTACCTGCCGCTATGAAAACGGCGTGGTCGCGGTGCTCGACTTCCTCAAGCAACCGTTCGGCGATCGCAGCCCCAACTACATCTCGCGGCTGGGCACGTGCCCGGTGCGGTTCGAAGGAGAAGCAGGTTCGGTCGAGACGGGCGACTCCGGAGAGATCGTCGTGCGGCCCGAGACCTTATCCAAGCACCTGCCGGAGGAATACAGGCGGATTCGCGGGCTTGATGTTTCGAACCACGCCCGCGACTTCTTCGATAGCATCAAAAGCCGCCAGCCGACGGTCTGCAACTCGAGCGTCATGCGGCACTCGCACGTGGCCTGCCACGCGGCGGCGCTGGCCTGGATATTGCAGCGAAAGCTGAAGTTCGACCCGCAGAAGGAAGAGTTCATCGACGACGCGGAAGCAAACCGGCTACGGTCCCATGCCGCTCGCGACTGGGCGTGACCAAGGGCGCGCGGCAGTGCTTTGTGACGACGGAATTCTCGAGCTGGGTGCCATGCCTACGATGCAGATGCCACCTATAGTAACCAGAAGTGCACGACAGACGCATCATGGGCATGCCGCGTCCGCGCCTTACATGCCCATGCTCCGTAAACTCCGCGTGGGCATGGCACCCGAAAATTGAGCCGCGTCGGACGGCTACTGCGGTCGACCCTTCAATAGCGTCATCAGGCCCAGCAGTACGACCGCCGCGGCAATGGCCCCCAGGACAAACAGCGGCAATGTGTCGATGGAGTCCGGCGCTGCGGTCGGTTGTGTGGCCGGTTCCGCGGCTTGCGGGGACGGCGCATCGTCGGCCGCTTGCTGTTGGGGTGGCGGAGCATCTGCATCCTCGGCGGCGACCTCCGTGCCAGGCTCGGTCGGGCCGGGGCCGGCCGGCGGCGCCACGCTCAAGCGATTCACGCGATCGCTGTCGAGCCGATACGTGGCGAGGTTCAGCGTTTCGTCCCGCTCCAATGGCCCCAGGCCGGTCAGTTCGGGCAGCGTATCGCGGCTCAAGTCGGTCTCGATGATGACGTGCTCGTCCCAGTCGACGTCCAGAGGCAGGTCGATGCCGGGATTCTGCTCCTTGACCACGCACGAGCAATCGCCGGAGATGAAGCGGCAATCCTCTTCGATATTCTTCGCGTTGATCGCGCCGCCAACGCGGGCGAACAATGCCCGACCGCGGCCGAACACCGGCACGGCGACCGGTTGCGTGGTATTGCGGAGTTCCGGTTCGGTGCCCAGCAGCGTGGCGACAAACGCGGCTTCCCGCGGATCGTCGCGCGACAGCCGCAACGTAGAGAACCGCAACGCCAGTTGCACCTTGGTCGTCGGCTGGTAATAAGGATCTTGCTCCAGGACTTCTTGCGGCGGCAACTTCAGTTGC
>JBGTJT010000353.1:0-5748 GCA_041744995.1 Pirellulales bacterium
CGTTGTTGATCGGCTACGCCGAGGAGCAGCAGTCGATCAGTGCCCACCATATCGAATCGGTCAGCCAAGAATTGATCGCCGTGGCGCCTGAGTAACGCTAAACCGGCGGTGGTCGATCGCCCTACAGGTCGACCGCGCCGTATGCGCCCCGACGAATTGGCAGACCGCGTTCGGCAAGCAGCGAGCCTGCCTGCCGAAGCTGGCAGCTTCGGCGACGCGATGGCACGCGATTCGCACGCTGGACAAGGGTATCGATTTACCCTTTGACCCATAGGAGGTCTGTTATGGCTACTCCCACACGGATCGACCCACAAGCGGTCGCCGAGCACAAGCAGCGGGGGGATACCTTGCTAGTGTGTGCCTACGACAGCGAGGAAAAATTCGAGCAGAATCATCTCGACGATGCCATCTCGCTCGGGACGCTCAAGGAGACGCTCGACGACATCGAGAAGGACCGAGAGTTGGTCTTCTATTGCGCCTGACCGGACGACGCCACTGCTGCCGGTCGGGCAGAAGAACTTCAGGACAAGGGTTACTCCAACGCAAAGGTTCTCGACGGAGGGGTCGACGCCTGGAAGCAGGCGGGCCTGCCGGTTGAACCCGCGCACTCGTAGACGAGTGGAACGCGCTAGAACGGCACACCACGGTCGCGAGCTTCTCATGGCCGTGGTGTTTGTCGCAACTCAAATTCGATGAAGACCCCGTCCTCCGGCTTTGTCGAAACGCCCGCCTTCGCGCGCACTTCCGGATGGACGGCCCGGAAGGCGAACATCTTGACGAACGCCCCCACGACCAGGCCAACTTCCAACTCGCCGAGGTGCTTGCCGGGGCAGACGCGTGGCCCGTGGCCGAAACCGAAGTGCAGCATATCCTTCGACGCGCGGCCGCTGGACGCCAGTCGCGCCCAGCGTTCCGGTGCGAACTCGGTGGCCGGATAGCCCGTCGCCGCCACGCCCCAGTGGTCCTCATGCCGGTTGGCGTGCCACACATCAAGCAAGATATGCGTGCCGGCGGGGATGAGCATTTTGCGGGCGTCCGCCGTTTCCACCCAAGTGTCGATGGTTGCCCGCCGCGGCAGAAAGTACAGCGACGGGGTCAATCGCAATGTTTCTTGCAGCACTTGATTGAAATATGTCGCGGCGGCGAGGCTTTCCGGCGTATACTGCTCGACGTCTCGGACTTCGGTATAGACCTTCTCTTGCATGGCCGCATTTCGCGCCAGATGCGAGATCGCCCAGGAGGCATAGGAGGTCGTCGCTTCGAGCGCGCCGGCCAGAAAGACCTTCACGTTGCTGCGCAAGGCTTCGTCCGGCGCATCCGACTTGAATTGCTTCCAAAGCCCCTTGGACTCTCGGCGCGCGGCGAGTACCGTATCGGTCAATGCGTCGAAGCTGGCCTGGTCCTGTTTGGCTTGTGCGATTCGCTTGCTGAAGTTTGGCAACTTGCCGATCGGAATGCCGACCTTATTCATAACGGTGTCGCGAACGATATGGTCGATCAGACGTTCCAACGCAGGGACGTAGCGGTTGCGGATGTCGTCGTACGCGATCTCGGTGCCAAAAAAGTTGTTGGTCAACATCTCCAGCATGACCGCCTTGATTTCCGGCTCCAGTTGCAATTGCAGGCTCGTCTGGCCGCTGCTCTGCAAGTGCGCTCGCAGCACCTCCAGCCGACGTCGCACGGTCTGCCGGAACGATTCGGCGAATACGTGGAACTGTTCCGGTTGAAAGAGAGTAGTCTTGCCGAACGGCGAGGCGGCCAGCTTGCGCTGCTTGCGCCAGATCGGCCCGTTGGCGAACAACAGCGTGTCCTTGCCGGTCGCGCGGGCGATGCCCATCGAGGGGAGCGTGTCGCGATCGAACTGCCCCGGCCGGTCCCCGGTCTCGGTGGTGATCGCGCGGATGATGCCGGGATCGCGCGTCACGAGCACGGGCGAGAACCCCGGCACGTCGAGAGAGCGGTTGTGCCGTCCGGCCCCCTGCTCTTCCTCGGCTCGCCAGAAGTACGTTTCCAGCAACCTGATCGGCTGCGTGTAATTCCACGGATGCGGGAACGGCAAAGTCGGCCGCCCGGAAAAGGGCCGCAACAGCGGCACCCGTGTCGGCCGGCAATCGCCGTCAAAAGGACAGACCGCAAGCATCTGCCGCGGCAGACGCACCAGGCGTCGGTAGCCCGGCAAATAGTCCCCCAGAAAAGCGGCTAGCTTGCCCATCGCGATTGACCTTGGTTTCTTTGGAACGATCTCGAATAATCCGCAGTGTAGCGAAGCAGTGTAGCGAAGCAGTGTAGCGAAGGGGTCGAAAGAACGCGACTTGTTGCCAACAGGCATGTTGCAAACAGCGGCGCCGTGCAACAATATCATCCTATTCGCTCCGCATCCGCAGACCTTGAACGTGATTTTACTACGATGAACAAGAAAATACTCGGCCGCACCGGATTAAACGTCACCCAACTTGGCTATGGCAGCATGGGCGTTCGCGGCCCCAAGACCTGGGGCGTGCGGGTGGTTGGAGACGAGGATGCCGAGCGAATATTGAATGCGGTGCTCGACGCGGGCATCAACTTTATCGACACCGCGCCGGATTATGGCATTAGCGAACAGCGGATCGGCCAGTTCATCAGCGGCCGACGCGATGAATATTATCTGGCGACCAAGTGCGGCTGTGCCTACACCCAGCACGAAGATCATCTCGAGATCGATCACGTATGGCGGAAGGATGTCATACAACGCAACATCGAAACGAGCCTTAAGCGGTTGCAGACTGATTATATCGATATTCTTCAATTCCACGGCGGCGATGCGGAAACGCTGCAGCGTGCAGGTCTGATCGACCTGCTGGAAAGCTTTCGCCAGCAGGGCGTGATCCGTTTCATCGGCATGTCGAACAAGCTGCCGCAATTGCCAGAGTTGATTGCCTTGAACGTTTTCGACACGTTTCAAATTCCCTACTCGTGCCTCGCCCCGGAGCATCATGATTGGATCACGCGGGCGGGCGACAGCGGCGCCGGCGTGATCATCCGCGGCGGCATCGCCCACGGCGGTCCCGATGCGGAGATTCAACGACCGCAACTCAACGATGTTTGGAGCGATTCGGCACTCGATGAGATCTTGCCGCCGGAAATGAACCGCGCGGAACTGATTCTCCGTTACTCGCTCAGTCATCCCCACTGCCATACCACCATCGTTGGCACCTGCAATCCGCAGCATTTGCGGGAAAATGTGGCGGCAGCAACGAAAGGCCCCCTGCCGCCAGAGCTTCATGAAGAGGTCACCCGACGCGTGCAGCGGACACTACACGCATAGAGGGGCCACCAGGCGCGAACCGCCGACGGCGAAATCCGTCAATGAATATGACGACCCGACCAATCCGGCGTCGCTTCAGCAAGTGGGTTTTAGCAAATGGCCGCACCAGTCCCATGCGAGCAACACGCCTCGTACAACCACACACGAAAACACGGCAACCGGGCATTGCCCTCGCCAACCACGTAAAGTAAAGTAACCTGTTTGAGCACCCCTAGCTCAATTGGATAGAGCATCGGTCTACGGAACCGAAGGTTAGTGGTTCGAATCCACTGGGGTGTACTCTTTATAACTCTCGCCGAACGCTGTACTTAGCGTACCTGCTCTACTCGGGCAGTGCGGCCTCAAGATCCTGTGAAATGTAGTACCGGTACTACTTTCCTAGGAAAAGGAGCCGCACATGTATTCTTCCCGACGTCCGCCCAAATACCGCCACTACAAGCCCAAGGACCTGGGCGTGGTCCGCCTCGACGGCCGAGACCACTATCTCGGAAAGTTTGACTCGCCCGAAAGCTGGGAGAAGTATCACCGCCTCGTCGCCGAATGGCACGCCGCCCAAGGCCGTCCCCTTCCCGCCCGCGACAGCGAAGCCACAGCCTCGGTCCCATCGGTTAATCAGGTGCTACTGGCGTACTGGAAGTTCGCCGAGGGGTACTACGTTCGCGACGGCGAAACGACCAAGGAGTTGACGTGCATGCGCGAAGCCCTCCGCCCGCTCCGCCGTCTCTATGGTAGCCTGCCGGCGCCGGAGTTCGGACCGGCCAAACTCAAGGTCGTCCGCGACTACATGATCGACGAACAGGATCTCTGTCGGACCGAAATCAACAAGCGCATTGGAAGGATCAAGCGATTCTTCCGCTGGGCCGTCAGCGAAGAAATCGTCCCGCCCTCTCTGGCCCACGGCCTCGATTCCGTTAAGGGGCTGATGATGGGACGATCGCGAGCCCGAGAATCCCAACGCGTCAAGCCAGTGCCGGATCAGCACGTGGACGCGACTCTGCCATTTTTGCCGCCACCGCTCGTGGCGATGATCGAGTGTCAGCGCAACACGGGAATGCGGCCGGGGGAAGTGGTCCTCATGCGCAAGTGTGACATCGACATGTCCGGCGACGTCTGGATTTTCTTTCCTGATCGCCACAAAAACGATTGGAGAAATCATCCGCGCGCGGTCGCGATCGGTCCCAAGGGACAAGCCATTTTGAAACCATTCTTGGATCGGCGCGATGACGCCTATCTGTTCTCGCCTGCGGAGTCGTACGCGTGGCGCCTAGCCAATCGGCAGAATCTGTCCGGCAAGCAGCGCAAAACCCCGATCTATCCGTCTGAGATACAAGCACGGGAGAAAGCCAAGCGAAAGCGGCGCGCACGGCGGGCAGGGAAGCGGGTAAGGCTTCGGTACACAACGGAGTCGTACTGGAAGGCCCTCTACTACACGTTCAATACGGCGGAGAAGCGAGGTATCAAAATGGACCGTTGGTTCCCGAATCAACTTCGGCACTCGCGAGGTACGGAGCTGCGGAAAAAATTTGGCGTTGAGGCTTCGCGAGTTTCGCTGGGGCACGCTCGGCTCGAAGCGACTGAAATCTACGCCGAGAAGGATCTGATGCTTGCCATCGAGATCGCACGAGAGGCTGGCTGACGCTGGTTATTCGGCAATAAATAAACTACACATGAATGAAGTTTCAAACTCGAATCGGGTAGCCGGCTGATCACCGGCGATGCCCGCCGCCCGCACCTGCCGCACCTCGCAGGAGCGGGCGACGGGCGGCCCGCGAAAAGGAGGTGCAATATGGCAAAACGCAAGTGTCCGCCGGCGGACGCAGAAAAAGCCCTGTCAGAAATCCCAACTTCACATGCTCTCGAAGGATTCGACGAAGTAATCGAGAGAACCCGACAAAAGCTAACGATTGTCGCCGAAACTGGTGCCGTGCTTCGCGACAACAAGGTGATCCTCGTTCCATCTCCGTTGCAGCGCGCGATCCTGCGGGCGTTGGCTGGAAGGGCTCTAACTCGTGATCAGCTCGCAGAAGAAATCTGTGGCGGTCACGGAAACCGGTTGTATCGCCATAATGAGATGCAGGAACTCATGCAACTCGGCCTAGTGGAGAACAGGCGAATTGCTGGTGGGTACTACCGTCCGGATGATCCGCCCCCTTCAACACTGACTGCCCGCATCTGATCGGTCGCAGACGATGCTCGGGCACGTACCCAAAGTGTAACCTGACCTCTCTCGATCCATAGATTAGGATTCCGTCGCGGCGCATCAACAATCGTCCCGACGCGAGAATCCTATGATCGACCCACTGACCGAGACCGTCGTCTCCCTCCATGACGCGGCAGCACTTTGCCCGGCGCGCCGCGGCAAAAAGCCCCACATCTCGTGTCTCTATCGCTGGACTAGTTCCGGCTGCCGGGGTGTGGCTCTGGAGAGCATCCAGGTGGGGGGC
>JBGTJT010000354.1:0-6673 GCA_041744995.1 Pirellulales bacterium
GCAGCTTCGTCGCCGCCGCGGTCGGTCAGCACGACATGATCCAGCCCAATGTTGCCCCAGCCCCCTTGGTGATCGTCGACAATTTCCAGCCGCGCCTGCTTGCCCGCGAACTCGCGGACGTCCCAATGCACTTGCGACATCTGGTTGTCGTTGCGGCCCGTCGCGGTGTGGACCACCTTGCCGTCGACGTGCAAGTTGACGCACGTCTTGTTTACGTGGGCGCCGCCGCCGACCAGCATGGTGAGATAGTTGCGGTCGATCGTAAACTCGTCGGAGAGCATCGTGCCGACGTACTTGTCGCCGCCGGCGCTTTCGGGCCGCATGTTGTGCGAATTGACAAAGTACTTGCCAACCGCGTTGATGTTGCCTTGATAGGGCGCGATCGTCTCATGCGTCTGCGGCTTGTCGCCGAACGCCTCGCCCGTGACGGTCCAGCCGTCGTAGGTTCCCGACTCGAAGTCGGCCACAATGCGGTCCTCGCGCGGTTGCGACGTCGCCAAGGGCAGCGACGCGGCTGGCTGCAACAGCACTTCGCGAGCCGCCAGCAAATAGTCCCCCGATTGACGCGCCACCGGAGCAATCGACTGGCCGATCACCTTTTTCAAGTCCCGCTGCGCGTCGTCGCGAAGTTGCGCCAATTCCCGAGCCGCCGACTGGTTCTGCTCCATCGAATCGAACCGCGTCTGCACATATCGCGAGCTTTGCAGATAACCGTGCAGCGAGTAGTAGTCCTTGGTCGAGATGGCGTCGAACTTGTGATCGTGGCACCGCGCGCAGGAAACCGTCAGCCCCATGAAGCTCTTGGTGGCCACGTCGATCATGTTGTCCATCCGCTCCACTTCGTCGGCGCGAATGTCGACCGGCGAATGGACCTGCTCGTTGAGAAACCAGAAGCCGGTGGCCAATACCGATTCATTGAAGCCAGCCTCCGGGTTCATCCGCGGCTTGTCGACCAGGTCGCCGGCGATGTGCTCGGTGACGAATTCGTTGTAGGGCACGTCGGCGTTGAGCGCGCGGATCAGGTAGTCCCGATACTGCCAGGCGTTCGGCGCGATCGGATCGAACTCGTGCCCGCGCGTTTCGCCAAAGCGAACCAGGTCCATCCAATGCCGCGCCCAACGTTCTCCGTAGTGCGGCGAGGCGAGCAACTCGTCGACCACCTTGGCGAACGCCTCCCGCGTGTGCGCAGGATCATTAACGAACGACTCGACCTGCTGCGGCGTGGGAGGCAGGCCGACGAGGTCGAAATAGGCCCGCCGAATCAGCGTCCGCCGCGAGGCCTGCGGCGCCGGCTGCAGGCCGGCCTGCTCCAGCTTGGCAAGAATAAAATGATCCAACTCGTCCTGCGGCCAGTCCGTTTGCTTGACTTTTGGCACCACGGGTTTCTTCACATCGCTCCAGGCCCAATGCGACTCCTTCCGCTCCCACAGCGGAAACTCGCCCTTCTGAACGATTTCCACCTCCACCTCCGGCGGCCAGGCGGCCCCTTGCTGGATCCACGTTTCCAGCAAGGCAATTTGGTCCTCCGGCAGTTGGTTGCGCGGCGGCATCTCGAAGCCTTCGTACTTGACCGCCTCGATCAGCAGGCTGGCCTCGGGCTTGCCCGGTTCGATGGCCGGACCACTGTCGCCTCCCTCGAGCATCCAGGCGCGCGAATGCAGCCGCAGCCCGCCGTCCGGCTCTTCCTTATCGGGGCCGTGGCACTTGTAGCAACTGTTGACCAGCAGCGGCCGAATCTTCTTCTCGAAGAATTCCAACTGCTCGGCGGAGTATTCCGGCGCGTCCGGAGCGGCGGCCCGCAGCTCGCCCACAGGCACAAGCAAACAGGCAACGGCAGTCAGCCAGATCAGGTGGCGAATAGTAAGCGTCATGCGAGGTTGGCTCCAAGTGGCGCGAGCGATCACGCAGGTAGGCAGATTGACGGGCCAAGCTGGCCGCCAAGCGTCAATGTCTCAGCGCGCTGGAAGGGGGGAAGCAGTCTTCGTACACCTTCCCTTCATTATACAGGTTTTACCGACGATGTCACGCCTTTTTAGGCTCCGCCAGCCGGCGGATTTGCAGGTGGGCCGCAGTTCCCAAGCGCCAAGCGGGGGCAGGCTTCGACGCCGCCGGATTAAAAATCAATCCGTCAAACTTGGCGCTGCCTAGCTAATCCTTTGCCACCAGCAGCTTCGCCAGCGTTGCCGCCAGGCCGTTCAAGGCACTCTCGTCCGGCAGGGAGAATCGCAGTTGAACCCGGCCGTCGGGTTGGCGTTCCACGCAATCGTCGAGCCCGGCGCGCACTTTCTGAACAGTCTGCGGTTCGGGCGTCTGCCCGTTGTCGATCAGCTCGCCGATCAGCTTCATGGCGGCGCCAAGCAACTCGCCGCCGGCGGCGGCCACCTTCTCGCGGCGCGCGGCAAGCTGCTGCTCTGCTTCGGCGGTGACTTTCAATTCCTGCGACTTGTCGACCGGCGCCGCCGGCTTGGCGCCGAGCAACTGCTCGAGCCGCCGCCTGAGTTCCTCCATGCCGCTGCGCAGCTCGACTTCGGACGTGTCGGAATCGAAGTCGAGCGCCGCCAACGACAGATCGTGCTTCGCCGAGAGCGTACCCAACAAGCGCTCTTCGATCGTGCCTTCGGTTACCAGCAAATAGACATGTACCGGATTCATCTGGCCCATGCGATGGGCGCGGGCGATGCGCTGCTCCAGGACCGCCGGATTCCAAGGCAGATCGACGTTGATCACAGTGTTGGCCGCCTGCAAGTTCAAGCCGGTGCTGCCGGCATTGCTCATGATGATCGCCCGGCAATCAGGTTCATTCTGAAAGCGGTGCACAAGTTGCTGGCGCTTCTTCTGCGGAACTTTGCCGTCGAGGCGGACGAAGTCGATGCCGTGCCGCGCCAGCAGCGGTTCGATCAGCCCCAGCATCGTGGTCCACTCACTGAACAGCACCAACTTGCCGCCTTCCTCGTCGGCGAACTGCTCCAGCAACTCGTCGAGCCGTTCCAGCTTGCTGCTATAGCCCGGCTCTTCTTTGGTGACCAGGAAGGTGCTGTCGCAGGCCATGCGGGCCATCAGCAGGTACTTCTGCAATCGCAGCAGGTCCATCTCGGTGAGGAACCGCTTGGCGGCGATCCGTGCCGCTTTTGCGACGTACTCTTCGCTCATGTTCAATTGTTCGCTCGTCGGCGTGATCCGCACAATCTCGGTCGTCCGCTCCGGCAAGTCGCTCATCACGGTGGCCCGGGTGCGCCGCAGCAGGATCGGCTTGAGCGAATCGCGAAGCTGATCGAGCTGGCGGTAGCCTTCCACCCTTCCCCGGTCATCGACCACGCGATGGCGATGAAAAAAGCGGTAGGCCGGCCCGAGCCGCCGGTCGTCGATAAAGCTCACCACGGTGTACAGCTCTTCCAGCCGGTTCTCCAGCGGCGTGCCGGACAGCACCAAGGCGAACGGCGACTGCAGACTCTTGATGAGCTGCGAGGTCTTCGATTCCCAATTCTTGATTCGCTGTCCTTCGTCGAGGATGATCAGGTCCCACTCGACCTCTTCGATCGTCGCATGGTCCCGCAGCACCTGTTCGTAGTTGCAGATGGTGAAGAACGTGTCGCTGTGGTACTGCTCGACGCGTTCCGGCCCGCTGCCGAGCACGAGCTGGCTCGAACGGCCGCAGAAGCGATGAATCTCGTTCCGCCACTGGCTCTTTAACGAAGCCGGACAAATCACCAGCACCCGGCGGATGTCGGCGTTCTGCGCCAGCATCTCGGCCACGCCGATGCCTTGGATCGTCTTGCCCAGGCCCATGTCGTCGGCCAGGATCGCCCGGCCGGCGCCGACGGCAAAGGCAATGCCGTCCATCTGGTACGGCAACAACTCGGCGTTGAGCAAACCGGTTCGCAGCGGATGATTGGCGGGGTCTTGGCGAATCTCCGCCGCCATGGCAACCAGCCGCTGCTGCAACAGCCGCTGCTCGATGAACTCTTCCGCATCCGGGTAGACATGCACGGAGTGGCCGGCCCGCTCCAGCTTCCGCAATACCTTGAGCAACGTATCGACTTCGTCGGTCGCCTGGTCCTTCAGCCCGCCAAGCATCCGCGAGACACCTTTATCAAGCGCGTCCGGCAGATTGAAGCGCAGGCCCAACTTAGGGCCATAGTCGAGCCGCAGCGAAAGGTTCTTCCGCCGGTACGGCTTCTCCAGCACGCTATTGCGGAACCGCTTCTTGAGCTTCTCCAACGCGTGGAGGATATGTTTGCAGGTTCCCAGATGATTGGTGCGAAAGTCGGGGCAGGAACAATACGACTGGCCCGGCTCAAACCCGCGCAGCGACACGCGATAGGTTTTGCCGGAGCGATCGCTGGTAATCGTGTAGTCGGTCCAGGGCTGGTCGGGATCGAGCGAACGCAGCTTCATTGGCTCGGCGGCGGCCCGCTGTTCGCGGTCGGCCAGCGCCCTGCGTAACAACTCCTCTTCGGTAAGCATCTCGATCGGCTCGTTGGGATCGGGCGGCGCCGAGAGGCCGAGCGTGAGCTTCTCGTCCAGCACCATCCCCAGCACGGCCGCAATATGATCGCAACGCCCTTCGCAGCGATCGCAATTAAGCTGCAATCCCTTGGGACGATTCGCCTTCTCGACCACGGTGACAATCGCCTCGCCGCCGTCCAGCTCGATGTCGGGCACATTCACCCGCAAGGTATCGCCGCCCAGGTAGACGCCCTCGGCCAGATTAATCTCGAACTTACCCCCCCGCCGCAAACGCTCGGCGCCATCCTCATCCCCCATCAACCGGCAGGCGGCATGATAAGTAAGCTGCCCCAAACGATCCTGAATCCCAATCCTTCGTTTGCTGCGCTGTGCGGTAGCCATGAGCGAATTCCTTTCCGCTGGAGTGTGCGATGTGGGGGCATTTAGATTTCGTTTATTGTGGCGGATTTGCGGGGGAGGTCAACTGGTTTGGAGGGAAAATGGGGGTGGTGGCGAGTTGTTGGCTTGTCTCGCGCCGCTTACGCACCCGCTTCCGTCGAAAGTTCCGCCTGTTTGAGGACAAGCTGCGTCGCATCTTCCGAGAGGTCGGGCGGATAGCCGTACATCGCCAACAGCCGCCGCACCTTGCGACGCAGATCGGCCCGGACGCTTTCCCGCTGCGTCCAATCGAGTTTGGGCATCTTCTTGATCATCTCCGCCAGCTCACGGGCCATCAGGCGGAGCTGGTCCGACTGCATCACCTGTTTCGCCGAGCCGTTCTCCGCCAGGGCGTCGTAGAAGGCGACCTCTTCGGTACTCAGCCCCAGGTCTTGCCCGTGCTGCTTCGCCTCGCGGACCCACTTGGCCAGTTCCAGCAACTTGGCGATCATTTCGGCGGTGGAGATCTGCTTGTTCGTGTAGCCGAGCATCGCCTTCTCCAGCGCCTGGCGGAACTTCTGCGCCTGCACGAGGTTCGTCCGCTCGCTGATCTTGATCTGATCGGTGAGCAGTTTCCGCAGCGTCTCCAGCGCCAGGTTCTTTTGCTCCAGGGCGCTGACTCGATTGAGAAAGTCCTCGCTGAGAATGTCCAGCCGCGCCGCATCCAGGCCCGCCGCCGCAAACAGGTCGATCACCTCGCCCGCATCCACCGCGTCGCCGATCACCTGCCGCACGGCGGCATCGATATCGCTCGACCCGCCCCCGCCCGACGTCGGCCCGGCATCTTCGGCCAGCCGCTTGCGAATCATTGCCGCGATCCGCTGGAAGAACGCCAGGTGCGGCGTGATCTCACGCGTCTCTTCACGCGGCACCGCCAGGGCGAACGCCGTCGAGAGTCGCTTCACCATGCCGCGAAACCGCTTCCAGCCGGTCTCTTCGCCGATGGTCTGATTCACGTCGAGCACGTGGTCGACTGCGCCCAGATAGACCCGCAGCACCTTGGCCGGTTCCGCGTCGAGCGCCGCGGCGTAGTCGTAGCCGTGGAAAAAATCCCGCAACTGCTCGAATGCCGATCGCATTGCCGGGATCGCCTCGTCCTGCAGCACCTTGATCGGCTTCTCGTCCTCGCCTGTCGCGTTGGCGTAGGTCGCCAGCGCATCGGCCAGCGGATCGGCCAGCCCGATCAGGTCGACGATCAGCCCGCCCGGCTTCTCGCCGTACACGCGATTCACCCGCGCGATCGCCTGCATCAGGTTGTGACCGGCCAGCGGCTTGTCGAGATACATGGTGTGGGCGCACGGCACATCAAAACCGGTTAGCCACATGTCGACCACGATCGCCACGCGGAAGTCGTCCGCCGGGTCTTTGAACCGCGCCGCCAGCGCCTTTCGCTGAGCCTTGCTGCGCACGTGCCCGGCGATGTGCTCGGGATCGTCGGGCGAGCCGGTCATGATGACCTTCATCACGCCCTGGTCGTCGTCGGCATTGACCCACGCGGGCCGCAGTTTGGCGATCTCGTCGTGCAGCCGCGCGGCGATGTCGCGGCTCATGGTCACTACCATCGCCTTGCCTTCCATCGCGCTGCGTCGCTGTTCCCAATGCTCCACGAGGAACTTCGCCACGCGCTCCAATCGCTCCGGCGCGCCGAACAGCTGTTCCATCGGAATGCGGATGTTCTCCGCCGCCTCCTCGCCCGCTGCGTCGGCCTTCGCGGCTGCGGCGATGGCCGCCTCCGCCTTCCTGGCACCGGCCTCGTCGATGGTGAGCTTCACGATTCGCGGCTCGTAGT
>JBGTJT010000355.1:0-4147 GCA_041744995.1 Pirellulales bacterium
CCGGTGGCGGACGCACCGGCAGCCACTCGTTTCCCGAGACGTTGTTCCGTTACGGCGTGCTGGCCGAATGGCTGGAACTGCGGGTTGGCTGGAACTACGGCAGTGAAGAGTTGGCCGGCGTGTCGAGCGCCGGCTCGGAAGACATCTATCTTGGCTTCAAGATCGCGCTGACGCCGCAATGCGGCTGGCTGCCGGAAACGGCGCTGTTGCCGCAGATGACCGTCCCGACCGGCGCCGATCCGTTCTCGGCGGACGAAGTGCTGCCGGGCCTCAACTGGGTCTATAGTTGGGAACTGACCGACCGCCTATCGACTGGCGGCAGTACGCAGTTTAACCGGGCGATCGACGACGGCAGCAACGAGGCCTATACCGAGTGGGCGCAATCATGGACGGTCGCCGGCGGCCTGACCGACGAACTGGGCGCCTATGCCGAATGGTTCGCATTCTTCCCGCACGCCGCCGCTACGGCCAAACCGGAACATTACTTCAACGGCGGTTTCACCTACCTGCTGAACAACAACGTCCAGTGGGACATCTTCGCCGGCGTCGGCCTCAATGACGCCGCGGACGACTACTTCCTCGGCACGGGCTTGTCGATTCGCTTTCAGTGAGGTTCTCTGATTGCCGCCGGCGTTCGGCTTAGGGGGCGTCTCGGACCTATTCTCCTAGACTCAATCGCTGCGCAACGGAACGATTTGCTATCGCCTGGACGGTCTGATTCATGCCAACGAGTCTAAATCGTTGTGTGAAGGCAATGAAGCCATATTCCAAGGCAAGTTTTCCGATAAACTCGTCTGCGAAAGACGACGAGATCACCGAGATGCCGGAAAAATCGAGAACGATCACCGATTCGGTTTGTATGGACAGGTTGATGATTTCGTTTCGAATGGCCACCCCCGATTGCCGTGTCCCCGTACCGGAAGCTTTGTCGGCGAGCCTGTACACAACACTGTTACTTTCGTTCTCAAGATTCTCAACTCTTACATTGGTCGGCTCGTGGCCGCCCAGCGCTTCCGCGATTGAAATTCCCTTGTCGAATTCAATCTGAAAATCGACAGTAGTGCAGTTTCTCTCTCGGCTAAGGTAAGGAATCTGCGACAGCGTCGTCGGAACGTCGCCATGCAGCCCCAAGAAACCTGGGCCAGAGGTGATATTAAGAGTGCCCGAGTTAGCGAGCACGATGTTGTGCAGTCCCCACATCCCATTGCCTTGCCCGACTTTCTTATCTCTTGTCACGCCTTCCTTGAGAGCGATCGTAATCGCGTCGACCGCGTTCGCCGGAGCGTAGTTTGAATTCCGCAGCGAATTGTAAATCCCCTGACCATAATCGTAGATGCAAATGGCGATGTGCTGAGACTGGGGATGAATCTGCGCCATGGCGTAACCGTGAGTTGTCGCGGAATGCTGGAGCACGTTATCCATGACTTCGTTGAGGCACCATTCCAAACCCTGGATAACGCCAGTTTGGCAAACGGCGGCCCGAGACACTTCCTCGAGGATTCCATCCACGAGCATGTGTATTTCCTCAGCCGTTGCAAATTTCCAGACCGTGTTGAGAGGCGTGGTACGAGTTTCCTGATCAAGTCCATATACCAGAGGAGATTTCATCTTGGTGTGCGTCAAAAAATCCGGTTCGTTCTCGAACTGGAACGCGACGTTCAATTCAGAGCGATAGTAGTCGATAATACCAGCCACCGGCACGCACACATTGGGAAACACGCGATCAACGGAAGCGAAATCCAATACAAAGTCCGCGTATCCGAGCGAGCAGCCTTTATAAAGGGCGCGAAGGAAACTCCCCACTACAAACGAATGGGCAAGCGAGGGAAAAGACAGATTATTTCCTTCCCTCTCGACAATGGAGTGAGCCTGTTGCACGGTGTCTCTCGAAAATTGACGTCAGTGGCAGTTCGAAATCAGATCTTCGACCAAGTATAAGCCGATGGGTCGCGAATCTAATAGAGAGCCTGCTCAGTTTCAGAACTCGTTGCCAACCTTCATGGGTACCGGGAAAATTTACCAACCGCCTAACGATTGTGCGAATTATACCGCCGCCTGTCGCTTCACTGGGCACGCCTAATTCCCGCGCAGCCGCTGCCGCTCGTTGACTGCCATGCGTAACCTGTTTACCATGAAGTAGTTAGTTTACACCTTCGGTGCTCTCTCTGGCAGCCATTGGGGAAACTGTTGGCAAGTCCTTCGCGTAGCGGTGTTTTTGGGCAAGGGACCGACCCCAGAGTCGATCGGTTCACTGAAAGCGTGAGCTTCGATCAGCGGCTCTACGCGCACGATATCGAAGGCTCCCAGGCGCACGCCCGCATGTTGGCCGCCGTGGGACTGATTAGCGACGACGAATGCCGGCAGATCGTCGCCGGTCTGGACGAGATCCGTGGTGAATTCGAGCGGGGCGAATTCGAGCTGCGCGTCGACCTCGAAGATATCCACATGCATATTGAGAGCCGGCTGATCGAGCGGCTCGGCGACGTGGGACGCAAACTGCACACGGCCCGCAGCCGCAACGATCAGGTGAGCACCGACCTGCGGATGTGGGTTCGCGATGCAATCGACCAACTCGACATGCGGCTGCTGGCGCTGCAAGCGGCCTTTGTTGGCCGCTGCGAGCGAGACATGGACCTGGTGCTGCCCGCCTACACCCACCTGCAACGCGCCCAGCCGGTCCTGGCACCGCATTATTGGCTGGCTTATTGCGAAAAGCTGGAGCGCGACCGCGACCGGCTGGCCGATTGCCGTCGCCGGGCGAACGTGCTGTCGCTGGGCATCGCCGCGGTGGCCGGCACCACCCTGCCGATCGACCGCGACCAGGTCTGCCAGGAGCTGGGCTTCGAGGAGATCGCCGCCAACAGCCTCGACGTCTCCAGCGACCGCGACTTTGTGCTGGAGTTCGCCTTCGTGATGGCGATGATCGCCGAGCATCTCTCCGGGTGGGCCGAGGAGTGGATCCTGTGGTCGACCGTGGAATTCAACTTCATCAAGCTGCCGCAGCAGTTTTGCACCGGTTCGTCGATCATGCCGCAGAAGGTGAATCCCGACTGCCTGGAACTGATCCGCGGCAAGACGGCCCGCGTGATCGGCAATTTAAGCAGCCTGTTGGTGCTGATTAAGGGCTTGCCGCTGGCCTACAATCGCGACCTGCAGGAGGACAAGCCGGCGCTGTTCGACTCGTTCGACACGGTCGACGCCTGCCTGGAACTCGCCGCGCCGATGGTCGACGGGGCGGAGTTGAATCGCCACGTGATCGAGTCGCGGCTCGAGCACGGCTTTCTCGACGCGACGACCTTGATGGAATATCTCATCCGCCAAGGCGTGGCGCAGCGCAATGCGCACCATGCGGTCGGCGCGCTGGTCCGTCTGGCGATGGACCGCGGTTGCCGGTTGAGTGATCTGAACTTGACTGATTTTCAAGACGCTTTGCAAGACGAAGCGCATTGCGAGTTGGACGAAGGAGTGTTCGACGTACTGGGCGCCCGCCGAGCGATTGAGTCGTTCGTGAGTTACGGCTCGACCGCGCCGGCCCAGGTGGCCCAGCAAGTAAGCCAGTGGCGGGCGTTGCTCGAAGAAGAGCTGTCCGCCGGTGATGCCGAAGAGGACGACGCCGAAGACGACGCACCTTTGCCAACGAGCGACCCATGAACCGACAATTAGTAAGTAAGCAGCAGCACGGCCAATACCAGCACGAAGCGCTAGCGAGTGCATGGCGCCCTCGATGGTTCGGACTTACTCACTGGCGCTTCGTGCTGGTATTGGGATTCTTGGTCTCAGTCGGCGAACGGAACGTTTCCGCGCAAGATCCGCGCCGCGATCCGGCAGTGGCGACCATTATCGACAGCAACCCGCAAACACCGGCCGAGTTGGTCAAGGCGGCGGAACTGTTGACCCGCATCGGGCATCCGCAATTCGCCAAACCGTATCTTGATCGCTTGATCGCCTTGAACCTGACCGACGAGCAGTTGGCGTCGACGGTGGATGAGACGGGCGTCGAGACTTTCAATCGCCTGCGTCAGTATCAAAACTTGCCGCCGGAAGTCTCCGCGCTGGCCAACCGTGCGCTGGAAGCGGCGCGGACCGCGCGGCTGGCCCCGGAACGCCTGGAGCGGCTGGCCGATCAGGTAATCACCGGCGGTACGTC
>JBGTJT010000356.1:0-3709 GCA_041744995.1 Pirellulales bacterium
CGGCGCCGAGGTGGTTCTGGAAGGGCCGGCGGTGTTTGAGATCGATTCGCCCGCACAGGGACGGCTTGAACTGGGCCGGCTGGTCGGTACCTGTTCGACGGAAAGCGCGCTCGGATTTGCCATCGCCACGCCCTGGGGACAAGTGGTCGATTTGGGAACGGAATTCGGCATCGCCGTCGCGGCCGACGGCGGCATGCAAGTCGCCGTGTTCGACGGGCAAGTCGCCTTTCACGCATTGCCGACTTCGAGTCGACCGCCGCGCACCTTGAACGCCGGCGACGTGCTGCGACTGAAGGCCGACGGCGCAGTCGACGCAGACGCCGGCCAGCAGCCGATGCGGTTCGTCCGTCGCGGCAACGGGCGCTGGACCGGACTCAGCGGCGTGGTGGCCGGGTATCGGCAAGACTT
This sequence comes from Pirellulales bacterium, assembly GCA_041744995.1. Lineage (GTDB taxonomy): Bacteria > Planctomycetota > Planctomycetia > Pirellulales > UBA7805 > JBBDLY01. The sequence continues at coordinate 409 of JBGTJT010000356.1, forward strand.
TATACCCGGTACGCGCGGCAATCCGACCACCGCCCGCCGCTGGAAGTACCTGTGGAACGCGCATGGTCCGATCGGCGACCGCGAGAACTATGCCCCGCTGGTGTGGAGCGGTAACAACGCCTACACCACCGACGCTGACAAACATCCGGCCGACCCGCCAGGCAACTACGCCCACTTCGGCCCAGCGGGCGGACATCCGGGTTTGGGATCTCGGCAGCCGGACAGTGACGGCATTGATCGCTACGTGATCGCCGCCTACCTGGTCGAGCAGCCAGGCCGCTATGTGCTGACCAATACGATCGCCGGGCTGGCTCGCCAACAGTCGGAACAAGCATCGTCCTTGCGGGTGCGCGTTTTCGTCGACGACGAGCCGCCACTGGTCGACGCGACCGTCGCGACTCGCCGCGCCGGGGCTTTCGACGTAACGCTCGGCGAGTTATCTCCGGGGCAAGTCGTCTACGTGGCGATCGGCCCCAACGGCCACGCCGGCAACAAGGGATTTCAGTTCGATTTCAACATTGTTCATTCGGCCGCTTCGGACTGACGTCCGACAAACATCTATTCATTAAGCCGAGCAATTACCTTGATCGCGGGAGAAAAACGATGACTATCTTTTTTATTCGACGATTGTTCCTTCTTTTATCGCCGGTCTTCGTCGCCTGGGGCGGCTTGTCCGGGGTCTCTTCCGCCGCCATTGTCGTGGGGTTCACCATGGAAGCGGGCGATTACCGCGACGACTTTCAAGGAACCTCGTTTCCGGACGGTTGGCAGTACTTGTGGAATCAGCCCAATGGCTGGGTCGCCGGGGGCAGTTCCGGCACGGGAAGTTCAAATCCCATTACCGGCGGTTTCGCTGGATTTGCACCGCTGCAATGGAACGAAGCCAATTTACGCTGGACGCCTGATGGCGATACGAACGGCACGAACAACCAGCCGGCAGGCTTTGGGCACTTGCGGTCCGACGGCGGGCATCCCTCACTAGGCAGCGGGCAAGGTGGTGGCGTCAGTAATTCGCAAGACCGCTACATGATCGCCGCCTACACCGTCACGCAGGGCGGCGAGTACCAACTCAGCAACGCCTTTATCGATCAGGTGGAAACCATCGGCGACGTCAACGCCCGCGTGTTCGTCAACAGCGGCAGCAATGAGATCGGCACCGCGGTCGTCAGTGCCGGGCCGTTGGTGAGTATGAATCGCTCGTTAGGGGTCTTGGCATCCGGCGATACCGTGTACGTGGCCGCAGGCCCCAATGGCAACGCCGGCAATGATAATTTTCTCTGGGACTTCACGGTGCAGCAAACGCGGTTCGACGTCAGCGGCGACCAGACACAGTCGAATACCGATATCCGCCTGATCCAAGAGCAGACGTTGACGCTGGCCAGCGACCTTACGGTGGACCGCGCGAACCCCTACGGGCTGTCCGGCACGTTCGGCCCCGAAGCCAGCGTCGGCAACCAGATTATCGCCGCCGGCACCGAAGTAACCAGCTACCTGTTGCACTTCGATCCGGTGACGGCGGGTACGACAGCCAATGGAATCTACACGTTCGACCAGGAGATCGTGGGCCTGATTTTTCATACGGTAAAACTGAACGCCACCGATGGCTTACTCGGCCTGTCGAGCATTATTTATCCGACCGATCCCGATGCGCAATCCACGCAGTTTCGCGGCGCGCTCAACGAGGCGACCGACCAGTTGATCATCTCGGCCGACCGTCGCACCATCGACCTGACGATGTTCGCCGGCGGCAACGGCAGCATCGATCAGATTCGCATTCTCACGGCGCAGGCCGTACCCGAACCGAACGGCGTGGCCTTGTTGGCGATTGCCGCCGCGGCGCTGGGCGTCTGCTGGAGAATGCGCCGCGCGGCCGCACGCGGCGAGTGCTTTGACAACACGAAATGAATGAGTAGCGGACTACCGTAGGATGGGACCATTGTCCCGGACATACGCGTAGCGGAACTCGCGGAGAGTTCCGTAGCCACTGAAACAATGTTGATGCGTCGGAATTCTGGTGAATTCCGCTACGGACGGACGGGGACAATAGTCCCATCCTACGTAACCACGATTCGTCAATTCACGATGGACGCAGCACTAGGCAAGAAGGAAACCGACATGCCAACTCAGTTCAGAAGTCTATCGCGCCAGCGGGCAACCGCGGCCTTTACCTTGGTAGAACTACTGGTCGTGATCGCAATCATCGGCATCTTGATCGCCTTGCTGCTGCCGGCGGTGCAATCGGCGCGCGAGGCGGCTCGTCGGGTGCAGTGCAGCAACAACATGAAACAGCTTGGCCTGGCGCTGCACAACTATCACTTTCAGCACCAGAGCTTTCCGCCCGGCAGTACGTTCCAAGCCGGCAACAAAGGCTCGATCCTGATCCGTTTGCTCCCCTACATCGAGCAGCAGGCTGTTTACGATGCCTACGATTTCAAACAGCCGACTGACGACCAAACTTTCGCCGACGGCACGCTGATCGCCTCGACAGTGATCGCGACCTACCTCTGCCCCAGTGACAACCACAATCAGTCGCACAACGGGCGCGGTCTGCACAACTATGCCGCCTCGAAAGGTTCCACCAAGCATATCAACAGCGACGCCTGCTCCTGCCCGCAGTTCGAGAATTGGAACAGCTTCGCCCTAGGCGATTACAACACGCCCGCCAGGATGCCGACCGGACCTTTTACCCGGCACGGACAGACCACGACCATGGCCCAATGCCGCGACGGTCTGTCGAATACGATCTATTTCGGCGAGATGCGTCCGCTCTGCTCGGTGCATGCCTCGCGCGGCTGGGCTTTTTCCAACGGCGGCCACGGCGGCGGCGCGGGTACGATCGTGCCGATCAACACCGACAGTTGTTCAACCAACCCGGCCGACGGTTGCCAAAGCTACTGCAATTGGAACACCGAGCACGCCTTCAAGTCGCTGCATCCCGGCGGTGCGATGTTTCTGCTCGGCGACGGCTCGGTTCACTTCCTGTCCGAATCAATCGATCATCAGACGTATCAATACCTCGGCGCCATGGCCGACGGCCAGGTCGCGGCAGTGCCCAAGTAGTTCGTAGCTGCGGCTGCCCTCGTGGCTGTGGCTTCCAGCCGCAGCAAGTCCCAGGGCTTGCGGTCCGGAGCAAGAAGAACCAAGCTGGAAAACCAGTAATGCAATTCCGTTCCCTGTCTAGTTTCGTTGCCCTGCTGGCGTTGTCGCTGTTCGCCGGCTGCGGCCCGGATCGCCCTGCCACCGCGCCATTGACCGGGCAAGTGACACTCGACGACCGGCCAATCGCCGGCGCGGCGCTGAT
>JBGTJT010000357.1:0-4574 GCA_041744995.1 Pirellulales bacterium
TTGTAGCAGTCGCACGAACCGCAGCAGCCATGTGAGCGACAGGTTCAATCCCGGCGAGTCGAACAGCGCCAGCGCCTGCGGAGTGAGCACCAGCAGCGCGAGCATGATGATCCCATCGACCAGCGCCAACGATATCAGGCCGCAGGCCGCCGCGACGGCTAAACCAACGAGTGTCGCAATGCCGATCCACACAGGCTCCAGCGTCGGCTTCACGCGCAACGCCGTCGACTGGAACGTCGCCGTCTCGCGCCGCGTGGCGGCGTCTAGCACGTGCCACATGCGGCCACCTCGCTGCTAACTGATTCGAGCGAGGGTCGCTGGCTTTGCTCTACCGCGCGGACCATCGACGCGAGCGAGTAGCGGGCGAACCGCCGCTGCAAGTGCCGCGCCCAAGGCAACGTGGCCCACACCAGCCAGTGTTGCGGACGCGAGAAGCTGCGCAAGTCGTACCACACGCTGTCGTCGTCGTGGAACCACTCGACGCAAAACCGCTCTTCGCCCCGCTCGGCATGACCCGGCTTGGTGCCATAGGCGAACCCGAACCGCTCGAATGACGCCTCGTGCGCCCCTTCGCCGGCGGCGAAGTGGTCGTCGAACACATCGACGATCTCGCTACACATCAACGACCAGACGCCGCAGGAGTGAATGCGCACCACGACATGCGCGCCTAGCTCAATCGCGTCCGGCTCGGGATGTACGGAAACCAGCTTCTCGGGAAACGGCTTCCACTGCCGGATCGCCTCGCAGGCGGCCTGATAGGTGCTTCCGCCGACGCCCAGCTTCACCCGATAGTGGGCCGCCGCATAACCGTCGGGACAATGGCTGCGGGTTGCCAGCCGCTCGTCGTAGCTCAACGGCAAGCGGCGCTGCGCTGCGCGAAACTCCGCAATGGCGGTTTCGTCCGGTTTGGTTAGAAAGAACATGAGGCACCAGTTGTTGCGAAGGGCTGTTGGAAACGGGAATTGGCTCAAACTGTCAAAGTTGGCGATCGATGCGGTGCGTTACACAGAAGAGCGGAAAGCCGGCTGCCTTCAATCAGCCGCTTTCGGCTTTCCGCGCTCCGCTTTTCGCCACACGCCCCAGGCTGGGCAGAGCTTGCGCCCTCTCTAGCATAAACTGGACGCCGCCGGCGATGTTAACCGCCGCCTGCTTCACGCTTCCGGCATCTCTGCCGCATCGCTGGCCCCGCGTGGCCGCAGCACCTTGTATTTGCCTTCCTGCCAGAGCGGGATGTCGTTGCGATAATATCGCGAAAAACGGCTCTCGCTCGGTCCGCCGGGCAGGTTGGTATGCACCTCGTCCTCGGCCAGGTCGGTCACGAAGTGGTAACTGGGAGCGAAAGTCGTCGCCCGGGCGGCGACCTGAAACAGGTGCCCTTGAAACAGCGTGGCGTAGCAGCCTCGCATCGGCATGGCGGGTGTGTTGAAGCCGAACAGCCGCCCCACGCGGTCCGATTGAAAGAACCGATTGGCGAAGTGAAACGAGTTCACCTCGCTCCATGGTTGTGCTTCCGCCAAGTTGACCTTCTCGGCGGCGGCGCGGATCAGGTCGGCCTTCTTGCGGTGCTTCCACCAGAGCGAGGTCTCGCGGTTGAGCAGCTCGTCGACCGCCGCCAGCACCATCGTCGAAAAGCCACTCCGCGAAGAGAGATACAGCATCCGCCGCCAGCCGATGCCTCCCTCTTCCCGCGACTGTCCGAAAATTTCCAGCAGCACGTTGCGATAAAGCTCCTGGTAGATCGAAGCCTCCACGCTGGCCGGGTCGTACCGTAGATCCCAATTGGCCAGCCGCTGCTTCAATTCGCCGTCGACCAGATGCGGCAGAAAGATCGCCAGCATGTCGCGGGCTTGCAGGCTCAGCACGTCGTATTGCAACTGCTGCATTTCGAGCAGCGTAACCGAGGGCGTCGCCGCGAGCACTTCGTCCAACCGCCGCTTGCGGTACTCCGGCACCGGGTAGGTCGTTAGCAACGGACCGCCCGGCGGGCTGATGTCTTCATTCGCCGTGGCCACGAAGCCGCTGGGCGGATCGAGCACGCCGGGCAACATGATGGGCGGATGCCAGCCGTGCCAGTGGTTGGCTTCATCCCAGGCGGGAATTGGCAACAGGCCGGTGTACTTGCTCGACCGCACGGGGAACCAGCCGCTGGCCTGTTTGCCGATGTGTCCGTCGCGATCGGCAAAGATCCAGTTCAACGTCGGCTGAGGCGAGACCCGCACGATCTGCATCGCCTCGGCCGCGGTGGTGGCTTGCGCCAAGTGGAGCCAGGTTTCAATCGCCTTGCCGCTGCCGATGAAACTGCCGGTCCAGGCGACCGATAGATAGTAGCCCTCGGGGCCGTCGGCGGCTGGGCTGCTATCGAGCGTGCCTTGCTGATTGTGGTAGATGGTAAGCTCTTCCGGCTCCGCCGACTTCCGCTCGATGACCTCGCGACGCGCCTCGAAGTCCTGCCACGTATCGCCGCGGCGATACTGCCAGCCGGTCGAGCCGCCGCGGCGGCAGTCTTCGATAAAGTAGTCGCTGGTGTCCCCCTTGAGATACGTCACCCCCCAGGCCAGATCGGGATTGCGGCCGACGCCCACGAACGGACAGCCCGGCAGCGTAGCGCCGAGCAAGTAGCGATCCTGCCACTTAAGTACTGCTTCGTACCAGATGGCCGGCAGGCGGTTCACTTCCAGATGCGGGTCGGAGGCCAGTATGGCGTTGCCGCTGGCGCTGCGTTTGGGCGCCACCGCCCAGGCGTTGCTGCCCGCCAACCGCGGCAGATCGGAGATCAGCTCCAGCGCCTCGCCGGAAAGCTGGTGGGAAATATGTACCTGGCGGAGCAGGTCGAAGTCGGCGTCGTCGAGTCGCGGGCGGAACAGTTCCCGCAGGCGGTCGTCGTCCTGGCCGAGTTGAATCAGTTCCAGCAACAAGCGTTCGTTCTGCTGCTGGCCGACGGCCAGTCCGCCGAAACTCAGCAGGTTGCCGACGATCATCACGGCCTGATGGTTCCACGGCTGCGGCTGAAAGCCGACCGCCCACATCGGCAGCGAGCGGCGACTGTGCTTGATGCTGTCGTTGACGCCTTCGCAGTAGGCAGTGAGTTGCGAGAAGACGTCGTCCGACAGCGCGCGGACTTCCTGCTCGAGGTTCAGGTACAACCCCGCGCGGCGGAAAAAGCGATCCGTCTCGAGCAACTGCGGCTGATCGGCGATGCTCACGGCGCTGGTGCCGCTGGCCATCGCGCGGGCGAACAGCATTTGCGTGGGCCGGTCCAGCCCGTGCATGTAGCCCAGCCCATACAGCGCGCCGGGCCAGTTGTCGGCCTCGATATGCGGCACGCCATGCTCATCCCGGGTGACACGAATAGAACGTCGAGTCGGACCGAGTGAGATGCGTTTCATGGGCTAAGGATCGGCGCAGGAATAATGTCCGCAATGCTTTCCCTGGTCGCACGACAACTTCAAGGGCGGCTTGAACAGGAGGAAACAGAGAAAACTGAGAATGAAGAACTCTGTTGTCTCCGTCCCGCTCTGTTTCCCAATAGGAGGCCTGTCATGCACGATTTGTTCAGCAAACCTTTCGCGCTTACTCTGTAGGTGCTTGATATTAGGTTGGGATTGCCAATCAACTTCAACACCGGTCAAACTGACTGGTGAGTCGACAGATTCTTCCAGGGGGCAACTTGGAGTAAACGGAGCAGTAAGGAGGGAACAAAGTCACTGCTCTTTGTTCTCTCTGTTTTCTCCTGTTCAAATTGAATGAATCAATGCGGAAGTTGTTTTCGAGTGGTTCCTAAGCGGTTTCCCCATTCGCGCAGCAGACGGCCTTCCGTACCCAAAGCGGGGAACCGGGAGCGAGCGGCTGGGCGTGTGCGTCGCGTCTATTTCTTGCGGTGCCGAATCTTGGCGCGCATGCGACGCTTTTTACGACCTAATTTCCGACGACCTTTACCTGTCTTCTTCGTACCCAAACCTGTGCTCCTGTTCGGCGCATGCATCGCGCGCCCATATTACCTCGACTAAGAAAAAAAGAACCTACCGCCGCGGCAAGCTGAGGGAATCAGTCCGCGGCCGTGGTGACGAACCGTGCATTCTATCGCGCCGAGACCGCCCCGTGCAAGGGCGACGATTTGGCATCTGGCACTTGGTTGGTATGCCAGCGGCCGCGATCTCACCCGTGCTGGCATTTTCGTCGGCTGCTTTTTACCCAACAAAAAGCCGCTTGCTCGCTACTATCGCATCGCGGTGCGCGATAAACTAGGGGTTTGTGCAACGGCCTGCCCGGCTACGGGAAAAGCGGTTGTTGCGAATGGCTGCCTGCGATTTTGTTGAGGATAGAGTTCGGATGAGCGAAGAAGTGAAGACAGAGTCTCGACCGGAAGCACAGTCCCGACCGGAGTTACGGTCCCGACCGGATACCGGGTCGGGGCCCGAGTTACAGTCTCGACCGGAAACCGGGTCGGGACCGGAAACAGAGCCTGGCGAGCAAGCGGAAGCTTCGTCCCCCCAATCCCCGCCGGACAACCGGCCCGCGGACGATCCGGCCGCGGCGGATGCGTCGCCGACTGGCGAAGCGTCCGACGGCGAACC
>JBGTJT010000358.1:0-8825 GCA_041744995.1 Pirellulales bacterium
GAGTATCTCAAGGAGACCCAAAAGAGCGAACTGGGGCATATCGATACGATCGCCCCTTATCGCACCGCCGGCACGCTGCAACTCGACGAGGCAACCCGGCGCAGCCTGGAGATCACCCGCACGCTCCGCGAAGGCCGCCGCGAGGGGACGCTGCTGGCCGTGATCGATCGCACCGCCACCGCGATGGGCTCCCGCCTGTTGGCCGACTGGGTGGCGCATCCGCTGACCGACGTCGACCTGATCAACGCCCGGCTGGATGCCGTCGCCGAGCTGGTCGAAAACGCCTCGCTGGCCGACGACTTGCAGCAGATCCTTGGTGACGTCTACGACATGCAGCGATTGCTCGCTCGGGTAACGACCGGCCGGGCGAGTCCCCGCGACTTGAGCTTCGTCGCCCGCACATTGCGGATGCTGCCCAAATTGAAAGCGAAACTCGCCGGCCGCAAGGCGCTGCTTTTGACCGATATCGAACAGCGTCTGCAATTGTGCCCCGAACTGCGCACCAAGCTCGAGGGGGCGCTGGAAGACGACGCACCACTAAGCAGCCGCGACGGAGGGGTGATCAAGCCAGGATTCCACCCGCCGCTGGACGACCTGCGAGAGTTGGCCGCCGGCGGCAAGAAGTGGATCGCCGAGTATCAGAAGCAGCAGATCGAGCAGTCCGGCATTCCGAATCTCAAGATCGGCTACAACAAGGTGTTCGGCTACTACCTGGAGGTGACGCAGGCGCATCGCGACCGGGTGCCGGAGCACTTCATTCGCAAGCAGACGCTCAAAAACGCCGAACGGTACGTCACGCCGGAATTGAAGGAATATGAAGAGAAGGTCGTCTCCGCCGAGGAGCGCTCGAAGGAGCTAGAGTACACGCTGTTCTGCGAACTCCGCGAGGCGGTCGCCGCCGAGGCGAGGCAGTTGCGCGTCACGGCCGATTGCCTGGCGCAGATCGACGTCTTAGCCGCACTCGCCAAGCTGGCGCGGCAGCGCAACTATGTGCGGCCGACCGTCACCGACGAGGCGGTGCTCGATATCGCGGCCGGCCGGCACCCGGTGCTCGACATCACCGAGCCGGACGGCGTGTTCGTCCCCAACGACGCGGTCGCCGGCGGCGAGGATCGGATGATCTCGCTGATCACCGGCCCGAACATGGCGGGCAAGAGTACCTACATTCGTCAGGTGGCGCTGATCACGTTGATGGCTCAGTTTGGCAGTTTCGTGCCTGCCAAGCGCGCCACGATTGGAGTGGCGGACCGCATCTTCGCCCGCGTCGGCGCCAGCGACGAACTTTCTCGCGGCCAGAGCACGTTCATGGTGGAAATGCTCGAAACGGCCCGCATCCTCAACACGGCCACGCGGCAGAGCCTGGTGATTCTCGACGAGATCGGCCGCGGAACCAGCACTTACGACGGGCTGTCGTTGGCGTGGGCGGTGGTTGAGTATCTGCACGACTCCGTCGGCTGCCGCACATTCTTTGCCACGCACTATCACGAGCTGACCGATCTGGAGAAGTCGCTGCCGGCGGTCAAGAACCTCAACGTCGCGGTTCGCGAGTGGGAGGAGCAGGTCGTGTTCCTGCACCGCATCATCGACGGCGCGGCCGACAAAAGCTACGGCATCCACGTCGCCCGGTTGGCCGGCATCCCCAGGGTCGTGAACGAACGGGCCAAGGAGATCCTCGCCCAGCTTGAGGACGAACATCTCGACAGCAACAATCGCGCCCGCATTGGCAATCGCGCGCGGAAGAAGGAGAACGGCATTCAGCTCACGTTATTCGGCCCCGCCGAGCATCCGCTGCTAGAGACGATTCGCGAAACGAACATGAATGACCTGACGCCGCTGGCCGCATTCGATCTGGTACGCCGCTGGCGCGAGGAACTAGGCGATGGCAAGACCGGCGCGATCCGAGACTGACCCCTCACCGCGGGTTTTAAGGGCCTGCCAGGACAGTTGGAACAAGAGGAAACGAAGAAAACGGAGAAATGCATGCTCTGTTGACTCTGCCCCGCTCTGTTGCCTGAAGAGTCGATTAAAATTGCCAAGGGAATGCCTGCCACGTTTGGGCAGGAGTTGAAGTAAGCTGATAGCACGAATCAACCCAGAACAAAATACATGACACTCGCTGTGCCGGCATGCGGTGTCGGACGTAACGATGTGCAATTTATTTGAGCAAACTGAGGGAAAAAGAGACAACTGAGTATTCCTTTCTTTGTTCTCTCTGTTCCCTCCTGTTCAAAATCCTAGATACATTCAATTTGTTGCGACCCTCAATGCTGGGACCCATGCCCGATTTCGATTTCATCGCAGACGATCTATACGGCACCCGCCGGCTGGCCCGTGCGCTGGCCGCGGTCCTTCCGGCTGGGACGGTCGTCGCCTTGAACGGCACCTTGGGGGCGGGCAAGACAAAGCTCGTGCAGGAGTTCGCGGCCGCGCTCGGGGTGCCGGACAACACGGTCGTCAGTCCGACCTTTGTCTTGATTCAGGAGTATACCGGCCGGGTCGCGATCAACCACTTCGACGTCTACCGCATCGCCGACGACGACGAGTTCCTGGAACTAGGCCCGGAAGAATACTTCGAGTCCACCGGCTACACCTTTTTAGAATGGGCCGACCGCGTGAAGAACTGCTTGCCAAGGAACCACGTGCGCATCGATATCGAAGTGCTAGGAGCATCGCAACGAAGGTTTCGCATCAGCCTGGTCGGGCCGGAAAACGCAGGGCTAGTCGAGCGGATAGAAGCGGCGATCGCCGACGCCCGATAACAGGCCGGCTCATTTGCCCATCTGCTATGGATGGCGACTGTTGTGAAGTGCGTTGCGCATCCGCAGCTTCCGAGTAGAATCCAGGGTGAGGGAACTGCGTGAACGTGCGTCGGCGCGCCTCGGTAGTGAGTATGCGGTGCGCGGTAAATGCAAGTTAGATTGGCAAAGAACGGAAGTACAACGTGGCAAAGAAGACGCTGTCCCCTGAAGGCATCGAGGAAACCATCCGTCTTCTAGCGCGCAAGTACGCGGACCGGCTGAAGAAAGTGATCGACGAACGCCTTGAGGAAATGAAAAGTGACGACAGATCGCACTTTCTGATCTATCAGGTTCTGGGCGTGGGAGTTCAAGAGGGACAGCTGGTAGACGAGTACCAGAACAAGGGACGATTCCTGTACAAGTACGCCGGATCATTCCTGGAGGAGGCTGCCAAACGCTGTTTTCTCGAGAAGTTCGCAGAATCTGGATCGGTTCGGATACCGAACACCCAAGGTCGGCGTCCCAAGACTTTTGAGATCGATTGTCTGGTGGCGGCCGATGCGATTGAGATCAAATGGAGGGATGCAACAACCGATGGCGATCACATTACAAAGGAACACACACGCATCCAAGCCATTGTCGATGCCGGGCACACGCCGATTCGAGTTATGTTCTACTATCCGAACCGCGCACAAGCGATCAAGATTCAATAGACGCTTGAAACGCTTTACAAAGGCGTGAACGGCCAATATTACTACGGGGACGCCGCCTGGGCATATGTGAAGAAACGCACAGGCGTCGATCTTTTTGCAATTCTGACAACCCTGGCACAGGAAAATGCCCCACAAAGCTGAAATTCAGGTCCATTTGAGCGACTGCTTGCCCATCTTGCGAGAGATGGAAGGCGGAAGTGTGGATTTAGCGTATCTCGATCCTCCGTTTTTCACTCAGAAGATCCATCGGCTTGGCCCGCGAGATCGTTCCAAAGAGTTTTCATTTGATGATCTTTGGTCATCGCAAAGGGAATATGGAACATTTTTGCTTGAGCGGCTCCGCGCGACCCACAGGGTAATTTCGGATCACGGGTCGGTCTTCTTCCACTGCGACCGAAACGCGGTTCATCTCGTGCGAATACTGCTTGATGAAGTCTTCGGTAGCGAGAATTTTCGTTCGGAGATTATCTGGCATTATCGCAGGTGGTCCAACTCCCGGAGAGGGCTCTTGCCGACCCATCAGACCATTCTCTACTATACGAAGTCCGATCAGTACGTGTTCAATGAGGTTTTCACCGAGTACTCTCCCGCAACGAATGTTGATCAAATTCTTCAGCGCCGTTCCCGAGATGACTTCAACAAGTCCGTCTATGATCGCGACGATGATGGAAATGTGGTTTCCAATGGTGCAAAACGCGGGGTACCGCTCGGCGACGTGTGGGACATTCCTTTCTTGAACCCGAAAGCCAAGGAGCGAACAGGGTATCCTACACAGAAGCCACTACTACTCCTTGAGCGGATCATCTCTATGGCAACCAACGAAGGGGATTGTGTGCTGGACCCGTTTTGCGGCAGCGGCACCACATTGGTCGCGTCACAATATCTCAATCGAGGTGCCATAGGGATTGACGTCTCTGAGGACGCCGTGGCTTTGATCAAGAAACGCCTTGACAACCCGGCCCGAAGCACGTCTCGTCTTCTTGAAGTGGGACGTGAGGCCTATCGAAATGCAGATCAGCCCGCACTTGCGATGCTGCAAGGCCTGGAATATGTGCCGGTTCAGCGTAATAACGGTATCGACGCAATTCTAAAACAGGAGTTCGCTGGCGGCCCTGTGACGGTTCGAGTTCAACGTCCCGGCGAAACTTTACTGGACGCGGCCCAGAAGCTCTTAAACGCTTCGGCGAGCAAGGGGGCAAAACTGATGTTTGTCGTTGTCCTGGCGCATGGGGGCTGTTTTGAGTTTGCCGAAGAATTGCCTTCCGGTGTCGTCGCGATTGAATCCCCCGCTTTGGGCATTCGAGAACATCTGGCAAGGGTCGAGTCCCGCCATCTAGCAGAACGCTGAAGCCGACCGGGGCCGCCATCTCGTACTTGCGCGAGATCATGGTATTGCGGGCGGCCCCGGCAGCTTAGCTTTATCGTCATGCTGGCAGTATGGAACAGGCAGAAGTGATTCTGGAACAAGCGGCGGGGGGCAGTGGCTTAACTGCCAGTGCGGGCGTGCTGGTTCGGACTATTTTCACATTCTGGCCGGAAGCATCTGGCGCTTCGGCGATGCCTCGTCAAGTGGCCAGGGAACAGGAGTGCGTCCGCTGCTGCGTGATATCCCCGGCTCGTCACAAAGTTCGGCTCCGTTGCAAAGGGGGTCCGACGATTTCATAATGGACAGCCTACCAGCCGTTCGCACTTTCAACGAGCGATCGCTCGCAGGGAAGTGGCACCCGAAAAGTGCAAGGGCGGGGCAGAGTTCAACTGTGCCACCCCGGCGCAGCGTCGGTCTGGAAAGCGCTCCGCCCGGCCGTCTCGCGGAAGACTCGAAGGCTTCGCTTCTCGCGGACGGCTTCGGAGAGCCGTCTTACGTGGGCTTGACTCGGCTTTCGCTGTTGCGAAAGGTTTCGATTCGCGGTGCGCATTGCCCGCTATCGCTTGAACAAGGACGGTTGAACAAGGACGGTCTGGCCGGCCCTGCTGCTGCACGCCAGGCTGCTTCCGCCTGCCACGCAGCAAGATCGGATGACAACGAAACAATTGGCGGCTAGAATTCAACTTTCGCCAACACCTCCTGCGCGATAGGCTGCCAACCTTGCAGCCTCAAGGCAATACAATGGTCGTGGTACAATCAGGTTATGCGGTATAGGAGACCCTCGCATCTTCTGTTATGAGACAGCCGTCTCTGAAGTGAAAGGGACAGCCGTTTTCAATGCGAATCTCAGTCCTGCAACCAATTCCCTGTTGATGACCGATGAAAGGGGTGCGTCATTCTGGGGTGAGGGATTGCTGGATACCAAGTCGCAAATCGAGGTGAACACAACAGCAATTGACGCATTTTGTACCGAGTCGGGTATTTCTCATATCGATATTCTCAAGATGGATGTGCAAGGCGCGGAGTATTCTGTTCTTGAGGGCGCCAGAGATCTGCTCGCAAACCAAGGAATAAGTCTGATCTACATGGAACTGATGCTTTGCCCGACTTACCAGGGACAACGCAAGTTTCACGAGTATCTATCGTTTCTCGATTCCTTTGGCTACGACTTGCTCGACCTGGTCAACCAATCGCGGCGTCACAACCAACTCATCGTGGCCGACGCCGTGTTTTTAAGCTCTTCATTTAAAGAACAGATCATAAAGGCTCCCGAGCGCGGCGGAGTGGCCGTGCCGCAATAGCGCCGCGGCTGGAGTCTGAGGCTGCGCAATCGTTTAACCCGTAGCCGGCAGGCGGAGGCGGGCGTCGGGAGATCTCGCATGATGGAACAATTTCCGTTTACCGAGCCGGAATGGGGCCAGGTCGTGGACGCGACGCTGGACGTGACGAATGCCACGTTGGCTGACGATGAAGTGCTGCGCGGTTCATGCTTGGTCACACTTCAACAGGTGTTGGGCGAGTTGCGGCAGCGCTATGGAGATCATCCCGCGCTTGTCGAGACCGCGGCGGACTTCATCGATGATGAAGCGGATCGCGTGGTTCTCTACAAGTTGGCAATTGGTTCCGCCGCGGGCCACGGATTGCCCACGCTCAGTATTCGCCTTTCCTTGGCGCGGTTGCTGTTGGAAATGGGCCGATCTGCCGAGGCCAAGAGTGAGCTGTCGGCCTGCGAGGGTGAACTTCCCAATGGCGATGAAGCGGAGCGGAAGGAGTGGTTGGCAGTAGCCGCTGAGGCACGACAGACCAAGCCAGGCGACTGAGCCGCTGACCATGTTTGAGAAGCGTAATCAAGATATTTTAGCATTCGGCTAGACGTCCGAAACATTGGGCGAACTCGTCGCACCACCAGCGCAACGGCCGTATGGAAAGCGCTCCGCCCGGCCGTCTCGCGGAAGACTCGAAGGCTTCGCTTCTCGCGGACGGCTTCGGAGAGCCGTCTTACGTGGATTGACTCGCAAAACATGCCGCTTTCGATCGAGCAGTTTGGCCGGGGGGCAGCTTGTTGCGGCATCGTCGGACAGTGCGTAGAATTGCGACATGACGGCGCCTAGTAAATGCGGATAGGTTGATCGTCAACTGGCCTATTGAGGTTCTCCTTCAATAGGCACGGCATATTGAGGAAGTTTCGAGATAATACGTTATTTCATTACCCACAGGAGACGCTATTTTCCAGAAAGCGAACCCTCAGCGAGCCACTATCGTGTCTATCGCTCAAGCAATCAAAAAGGCGAACGAAATACTCCCCGATACACCTGTCGAATCTGGCGATGATCTGCGCTGGCATGCGATTATAGAAATTAGCTGTTTCGTCGAAGACAACCCGGAAGAGATTTGGATTTTCATTGTTCGCTGGGGTGGCCACGAACAAGAAGATCTGCGAGATGCGATTGCTTGTGTACTGCTCGAACATCTGCTCGAATATCATTTCGATTTGATATTTCCTCGCGTTCAAGATGCTGTCTCAAAAGATCATCTGTTTGCAGACATGTTTTGCCGTTGCTGGAAATTCGGTCAATCGGAACTTCCCGAAAACGCAAGACGATTTGATGGATTACAAGAACAATGCCGCAAAACACACGCGACATAACGAATCGCTCAACCGGAGCGGCGATTGGGCGCAGAACCGGAAACCAACACCGCTGACCGCCGCCCGGTCAGCTCGCACACGTTAGGTGCCTCGACTGAAGCAGCCCCAAGAAATGGAAAACTGATTGGATGATTCGCCGCGAATACTGATTGTCGCCGGCCCGAATGGATCGGGGAAGACGACGCTTGCGCTCGAGTACTCGCTGGAATTTGGGCTTCCCTACGTTGGTGCCGACGCGATTGCTGCGACGCTGAATCCCGCCAATCCCATGGCTGCCCAAGTAGCTGGGGGCAGGCACTTCCTTCAAACGCTGGAAGAGTACACGTCGCAGAAGACGTCCTGCGTCTGCGAATCGACTCTTTCCGGATTGACGATGCGGAACTTCATCGCGTCGGCGACGAAGGCTGCGTATTCCATCGACATGGCGTTTCTGTTTGTAGATTCTGCAGACGCATGCGTTGCCCGAGTTGCCGAACGTGTCCGAAAGGGCGGCCACGACGTTCCGGAATCAGACATTAGACGCCGATTCACGAGGTCGCTTCGCAACTTCTGGCGTATCTATCGTGAACTGGCCGATAACTGGGTATTGATTTATAATGGAATGACAACGATGCAGGACGTCGCGAGCGGTTCCCGCGACCAAATCACTGTTCGGAATCAAGAACTCTACTCGGCCTATTTGGCACTTGTTGGTGAAACGCCATGATTCGACCTCGATTGACTGCCGAAACTTATGCAACTATCGATGAGATTGTCCGCGTGGGAAATCGTGCCGTCGCCAATGCTCAGGACGAAAGTAGGCGGCTGGGAGTTCCAAACGTCTACTCGATCAATGGCCGACTCTATTACGAGACATCCACCGGCGAACTCTCCACTACAGACCCTTACACCAACAGTCCGCGCGTCACAGAACAAGCGGATGAAGGCGAGCCGGAATAGGCCGGGTGGCTCGCTCCGCTCGGTGACGTTTACCGCTGGCCGCGTTATCCGAAGCGTTGGTGAACTCGGCGCACCACCAGCGCAACGTCCCTCTGCAAAGCGTTCCGCCTAGCCGTCTCACGGAAGACTCGAAGGCTTCGCTTCTCGCGGACGGCTTCGGAGAGCCGTCCTACCTGGCTTGGCTATCGGTTGAACAAGAACGCTGGGCTGTTGATCAGTGCCCAGGTTACGTCTTGGGCGCCGACCAGTCGGGCGTTGCCTGCGCCGCGGGCTTGGAGTTGCTTCAGCGCGGTTTGCCGTTCGGTCAGTTCCGGATATTGCTGTCGGTGATACGCGGCCAGCTCGGCTTGCTGCGCCTCGTTGCGGTCGGCCGCCGGCAGGGCCACGATGGCCCCGATGTTGGCCGGCGGACCGGTCAGCGT
>JBGTJT010000359.1:0-3252 GCA_041744995.1 Pirellulales bacterium
AGCCCCACCACAATCGGCAAGGCGGGCACCGGGTAGACCGCCACGGCGACGAACGAAAAGAAGCCGGCCAGCACGCACAGCAGGTTGATCTGCCGCTTCAGCCGCTTGATGCGGTCCGCCGGCAACGCGGTCGCCGTCGCCAGCGGGGGAGCTTCAATTTGAATTGGGGGAACGCCGTCACCCAATTGCAGCGGCAGATCGAGTTCGTCGGCCGGTTCGTCAGACAGTTCGTCCGTTGGTTCGTCAGCCAGTTCGTCAGTCGGTTCGGGCGCCTCTTCGACCGGGGATTCGTCCGCCTGGGCATGGTGGTCGGCGACGACCGCCTCGGGATCGAAATCCTCCAGCCCTGTCGACTGACTGTTGGTTTCGGCCAAGGCGGCCAAGGCGGCAGCCGCGGCGTTCTGTCGCGGCGGGGCGTTTCGTTTGTCGCGGGCCTTGCCCGGCGAGAACAGGCCCGGCACCAGGCCGGCGGCGACCCAGTTGCCGTCGGCCTCCAGGCGGACTTCGGTCTGGGGGTTGATCTTGCCGATCCGCGCCAGCCGGCGCAAGTCGCGCGCAGGGATCGGTCCGATCTGCTGATCGCGGGTCCGACAATACCATTGCTGCGCCATTGCTGTGCGTCTCGCGTGTTAAGCCAGGCCAAGGAACCGGCGTCCCGCCCCACTGGTCTAGTTTAACAGTCGAAACGCGTTGGGGCCAATCGATGTCGGGTCGTACCGATTGTAACCCCACGAACCGCCGCCCGCGGGCCGCCTGGAAAGAATCGCCCGGTTCGACTACCAGCGGCACCGCGGGCCGGGCGCCAAGAGCGACCGCTTCGAGCGGGACGACATCGAAGTCTACGACCGGCTCGGCCAGCAAGGGGCCGAAATACTGCCCGGCTATCGCTACCTGAACATCGCCAACGACCTGTACGAAGTGCATGGAGGTTCGATCGACTGGCTACATCAGATGCACGGCGTGTATAGATTCACCAACGAGATGTTCACGCCGTTCAACTTATTCCGCCAGCATAGCGAGGGTGGGTTCTTCGGTTCGGTCGACGATCAGCAGCGATTCAACAAGTAACTGCTGCCAAGAATTCCGAAGCCTTACCGAAAGGCAAGCCTAAAGTATTGCTCGGCATGTACTCCGACGAGCCATTCTTCACCTCGCCGAAAGAGCAAAAGCGCAAGCCGCAGCGGATGGAGATTCCGCGCGTGGACGGCCACTCGGTGGTGTACGTCCGCTGGATCGTGCAAGCAGAGGGGCCGTTTGGGGTGGCGTTTGATTCGGTGAAGGGGGGACGGGCTAAGAAGGGAGCGGAAAAATAGGCGGTAGCCGGAATTGCCGGATGGCGAGTGTTGGCTCCTATACTATTCGACCTCGATTCGGTAACTCACCATCCATAGGTCGAGTTGCTCCAGGCGCGTTTTCCAACGCTCCTTGAATTCCCGCATCCATTTTCGATTCGAGGCATTGTCTGGAAAATCCACGACGAGTCGCGCTAAGTCATCACGGTATAATGTCCCGCTATGACGCCAATGCCCTTCGACTTTCTGAGACTCATAACTTGCTGCACCGAAGTGTTCGACGATTTCCATGACGGCCTCAGACATCCATTCACCAGGAACTTCTCGTCCGTCATTGAACCTCAGGGGCAGCAGCACCTCGTATCGCCGCCATTTGCTGCTCATAGGTAGCCTTGCCCTTGACAGTGAAAGGAATGTTTTGCTCCGCAAGTGCTTCTAAGGCGGCCTCTGGCACAATGTGCTCGCCGGAGCGTAATACCTTTCCCGAGAAGCGGCCAACAAGAAACGCTAGCGCTTGCTTCTCCGTATCCCGATCCGGAAATTCAACAGTTACCATGCGACATTACTCCTATACTGGGCACGTGACCTCAAATCCATAGTAGTCATTCTACTCTGCAAAGGAAACAGCTAATCAGCCAGCAATGTTGTCCGCTCGGTTTAGCTTAACGACTACTCTCCGATCTGCCGATCTCCCATATAAAGTTAATGCCTATCTCTCCAGCCAGTCCTTCGGTTGCCTCGCGTACCTGTCTTATGCAACGTTCGAGGATACGTTTGGGCATTGCTCAGTCTCAGGATTCTCCGATTTTGCCGATGCCGTCGAGTTTCAACTAATCACCCTGCAATCCATGATATCAATGGGACATCTCTGCTCCGAGAGCGCTTTCAATGCAGCCCGCGATACAATGTGCTCGCCGGTACGCAGCACACGTCCCGAAAAGCGGCCGATGAGGAAGGCTAGTGCTCATTTCTCTCTTTCGCGGTCGGGGAATGCTACGGTCACCATGGTAAGGTTGCTCATGTTTTCAATGCTCAGTTGCTGCCCTCTGAAGTCTGGTGATTTCAGCTACTTCCCCGCCTGCCCATTCCCATGCCCGTTCCCCTCATGCAGCGTCACGGTCGCCGTCTGCTCGTCGATCCTGCCCACGTGATCTTGCGGCAGGCGGCAATGCACGGTTACCCGGTTACCGTCGTGGAAACTGCGGGAGAGCACTTCGCCGTGGCGGGCCAGGTAGGCTAGCAGGCGGCCGTTGCCGGCGTCGGTCTCCACGTCGACGTCGACGAACGTGCGGCTCAGTGCGTCGCTCACCGCAATCGATAACTCGTTCAGCCCCTGCTTCGTCTTGGCGCTGATCGGGATCGCGTGCGGGTAGCGGAACTTGATCGCCTCCAGCCGCGACTTGTCCGCGACCGCGTCGACCTTGTTAAGAATCAGCAGCGTATCCTTCTCTTCGATGCCGAGTTCCTCCAGCACTTCGTAAACGCTGCTGATCTGCTCCCGCGCCGCCGGGTGGCTGGCGTCGGCCACGTGCAGCAGCAGGTTCGCCTGGCGGGCTTCTTCCAGCGTGGCCTTGAAGCTGGCGATCAACTTGTGGGGTAAATCGCGGATGAAACCGACCGTGTCGCTCAGCAGCACCGGACCCCAACCGGGCAGGTGCCAGCGGCGGGTGCGGGTGTCGAGCGTGGCGAACAGCTTGTCCTGGGCCTTCACGTCGGCGTCGGTCAGCGTGTTCATCAGCGTGCTCTTGCCGGCGTTGGTGTAGCCGACGATCGAGACGGTGAGATGGTCGCGGCGGAGGGCGACTTCGCGCTCGCGTCGCTTCTGCACTTCGGCGAGCTTCTTTTTCAGCTCGGTGATGCGGGTGGCGATGAGCCGGCGGTCCATTTCGATCTGCTTTTCGCCGGGCCCCTTGGCGGCGCCGACGGCCCCCTCGATGCGTTCGAGGTGGGTCCACATCCG
>JBGTJT010000360.1:0-5224 GCA_041744995.1 Pirellulales bacterium
ATCTGGTGCAAGTCGCCGCCGGCGAAGGGCCGAACCGCGAGACCATCTATGGCGAAATCTTCCGTCACGATATTCCCGACAGCGACGATCCGGCCGCCGGCCTGTTCTTCCGCTGGATTATCGACGGCGAGTGGAAGCTCATTGTGCCGACCGAAGACGTGGCCCAGTCGACCTATGCCTGGAACCCGGAGGATCGCCAGCCGCAGTTGTACCACATCACGGCCGATCCCCTGGAGCAGAACAATCTCGCCGAGAAACAACCGGAAAAGGTCAAACAGCTTACGGCCAAGCTCAACGCCTGGTGGCCTGGGAAATAGCTCCGCCGGTAGAATGGGACCATTGTCCCGTTCGTCCGTAGCGGAATTCGCCAGAATTCCGACGTAAAGAGATCCATTCGGTGGCTGCGGAACTCTTCGCGAGTTCCGCTACGTGTATGCACGAACGGGACAATGGTCCCATTCTACTGTCCCGCCAGATACAGCCCTGTGTGCAGGCGGGCGTCGATTTGCTTGCCGGCTTTTAGTTGGCGGGCGAGCCAGGCGTCGACTTCCGCCATCCGCACCAGGTGGACCAGAATCGACTCGCTGGCATCGCCGCCGCCGGTCGATACCCGGCGGCAAGCGCGGGCGACGAAGAAGTGAATGGTCTCGTCCGTCAGCCCGGGCGAGGTGACCGCGACCAGCGCCTCGCGCCACTGGTCGCTGACCAAGCCGGTCTCTTCGAGCAACTCCCGCTGAGCGCCTGCAAGCAACGTTTCCGACTCCGCCCCCGCCACGTCGCCGGTCAATCCGGCGGGCAGTTCGATCACGTTTCGCGCAACCGGCGGGCGGTACTGCTCCACAAACACCAGCTCGCCTTCGGCGGTGATGGGAACCACGCACACCACGCCGCCGCGGTTGGTCCGCTCGACGTAATCCCAGCGACCGGTGCGGATCAGGCGTAGGTGCGGAGTGGCATGCAGAACTTGCCGCCGGCCGCCAGTTTCGTCGTCTACTGCCGTGCTGTTGAGGATCTCAACACCCGCGTCACGCATTTCCTCCATCGCGCGGCGGCAGTCTCCCTCTGCCGCGTCGATGCCGCGGCAGGCGTCGGCGATCACGTGCGTGCGAAAACCTTCGCGCACGGCGTCCAGCGCGGTGAACTTCACGCAGTAGTCAGTCGCCAGGCCCGTGATGAACAGCTCGTCGACTTGCCGCTCGCGAAGCCAGTCGGCCAGTCCGGTCGAGCGGCGGCGTCCGTTGTCATAAAACCCGCTGTAGCTGTCGATCCTGCGATCGGCGCCCTTTCTCACCACGTGATCGAATCGGAAAACATCGAGCGCCGAGGCGAACGACGCCCCCGCGGCGCCCTGCAGGCAGTGATCCGGCCACAACGTCTGCGGCAGGCCGTCGAGGTCGATCTGTTCCAAGCTCCGCCGGCCTTCATGTTGACTGGCGAAGCTGAGGTGATCCGCCGGGTGCCAGTCCTGGGTGGCGACCACCAGCGAGAATCGCTCCATCAGCCGATTGGCGATCGGCACGACTTCGTCTCCCCGCGGCACGGCCAACGCTCCGCCCGGCAGAAAGTCGTTTTGCACGTCCACCACGATCAGCGCCCGCATGGTCAAACCTCGAAGTTAAAGCCTCGTCGCGTGAGTCGTTCGTACTTCTTGCGATCGAAGCGATAGAGCCGCGCCGCGCGATGGGCCACGTCGGTTTCGATCTCGTCCAATTCCTCGAGTACGCCCATGCTGAGCATCTTCTTGCGGAAGTTGCGTTTGTCCAACGGGCGGTCGAGGATGGTTTCGTACAGGTGCTGCAACATTCGCAGGGGAAATTTTCGCGGCAGCAATTCAAATCCCAGCGGCTGATAGCGAACCTTGCTCCGCAGTCGTTCGTGGGCCATTCGAGCGATGTCGTCATGATCGAACGCCAGTGGCGGACGATCGTCGATGGCGAACCAGGCCGCCTCGCGAACCCCGGTATTGGCGGCGGGGCGATGCTCGCTCAGTTTGACCAAGGCGTAGTAGGCCACCGTGACCACCCGTTCGCGCGGATCGCGGTTCACCGCGCCGAACGTGTAGAGCTGTTCGAGAAACACGTTCTTCAGGCCGGTTTCCTGGTGCAGATCGCGACGGGCGGCGTCCTCGAGCGATTCGTCGATTCCCACGAATCCGCCGGGCAGCGCCCAACGGTCTTCGTAAGGCTCCAGCCCGCGGCGAATCAACAAGATCTTCAAATCGCGCTCGTCGAGACCAAACACGACGCAGTCGACGGCCAGGGCAGGGTGGGGGTAATCGTAGGCGTGGGACATGCGTTGCCTAGGGTTTAATGCAGTTGTTCGATCAGCTCGCGCATCTCGGTCAGTTCGCGTTCGAACCCGCCGGAGAGGATCGGGAACCGGCACCAGGTCTTGGGGTCGAGATTCTTGTCGTCGACGTGAAAGCTTGGCGCGTAGCGCTCGCGTTTCCACTGGTTGCGGCACCAGAGTCGGAAGAACCGCTCGATCCACACGCCCAACTGGGGCAGTTCGTAGTTGGGAAACTTGATCCGCATAACCTGCAGCACCTCGCTGGGCGTGCGGCGGGCGCCGATCGCTTCGCGCTCGATCGCGTCGAGCAAATCGTACGGCATCAGGTCGGCTTCGTCTGTTTGCACCGCCGCCGGCGGGCGGAGTTCCGCGGTTGGTTGCTGCACGTTGACCGCCTGCTGGGCCGGCAAAGGTCACAACCCGTGCGGACCGACGGTCTCGCGCCATCGCAGCCACACCCGCAGGAACGCATTGTCGATGCCGGCGATGGGGCTGATGCCGCCGCAGGTGTCGCCGTCCATCGTGGCATAGCCGACCGCCGCCTCCGAGCGGTTGCTGGTGGCGATCAACAGCCCGCCGCGAATGTTGGCCAGCATCCACACGCCGGGAGCCCGCACACGGGCCTGGATGTTCTGCAACGCCAGATCATCCTGTTCCCAGGTCAGCTCGCGGCCAATCGCCGCGGACACCAATTGCGTGTACTGCTCTACCAAGGAGTCGACGTCGAACTCCAAAAAGGTCGCGCCGACCGCCTCGGCCAACTCCCGGGCGGCGGTACGGGTAACGTCGGAACTGTTGCGGGTCGACTGGTAGACGCAGGCCAGCAAGTGGTGGACAAGGGCCGCCGGTTCCGCCGCCGGCAGATCGAGGTACGCCAACCGTCGGCGGAACTCTTCCACGCCCAGTTCCTGGCAAGCCAGCGATACCATGTCGGCTACTAGCGTGGCGCAGGCCGCGGAGTCGGCGCCGCCGCTGAGCGAAACGACGAACCCTCGCGAGCGGCTCTTGCGCATGTAGTCGAACAGCCCTACGCATTCGGCCCTGGTAAACTCCTCTTCCTTGAGATGCTCGCCCGTCTCCCAGCTTTCCGGTTGGGGGTCGTCGGAAGTAAGTTCCACGGCCGGCCAGTCGAACCGCGCGACAATGCAGGCTTCGTGCTCGTCGAAGTCGGGACGAAAGCTGCCTACGCGGGCCTGCTCGCCACGGACGCTTTCCAGATCGACGACCGCGGTGGTGACCTGCACAGGCTGAAATGAAAAGCGCTTGCCGGTGGCCAGCATCTTGCCGGCGGAGGCGATCATGGCGCCGCCGTCGTAAATCGCGCGGCCCGCTTCGTTCCCTTGTAGATTGGCGTAGACATAGGCAACGGCAAACGCGCGGGAACCTTCCAGCACGAATCGCCGCCGAACCTCCGACTTGCCGAAAGCGAAATGGCTGGCGCTGGGATTGAGGATGACGTCGACGCCCCGCAGCGCCAGATCGGCGCCGGCCCGCTGTGCGACCCAGGCATCCTCGCAAATCTCGAAGCCAAAGTTGACACCTCCGACGTTGAAGCACAGATCGCCGATCGGATACTCGACCCCGTCCAACTCGATCCGCTTCTGCACCCCTTCCGGCCACGGCTTGAACCACCGCGGTTCGTAGTGCAGCCCGTCGCCGGCCAGGAATCGCTTACCGACGAAGCCGAGAATCTTGCCGTCGGCAATCAAGCAGGCGGTGTTGTAGACCGATTTCTGAAACCGCAGCGGCAACCCTAGCGAGACGATCATGCCGGCGGTGTGCGGCAGAATCTCCTGCAACACCGCCCAGGAGGTGCGCACCAGTCCGTGCGACAGAAACGCATCCTCGCACCCATAGCCGCAGATGCAAAGTTCGGGCAGGCAGAGCACGGTCGCCCCGGCGGCGCGGGCCTGTTCGAGGGCGGCCAGGATGTTGGCTTTGTTGCCGGCCCAATCGAGCGGCGTCTGGTTGAGATCGCCGGCGGCCACCTTGATTAAAAACATGTCATTCCTCCCGCTGCCTTCGCGCTTCCATGATCAGCTTGGTCTTCAGTTTATGGAAGTTGCGCTCCAGGCCGACCGGATAGCCGTGAGGACGATTCAGGCGGCGAATCGTGGGATGGAGCAACTTCATCTGTTCGCCCCGGTGTTGGCGGATATGGTCGATCCGCGGCGGGTCATAGACCAGTTCTCCGCGACGGAAAATGGGTTGCAGCAATAGTTCGCTTTCCAAACGGTCGTCCAACCGGCGACGGCGCAGGGGGTCGGCCGGGTCGACGATGGTCGGCGGCGTCGCCTCGGGCGTTAGTTCATCGAGGATCATGTCGGCCACCAGCAGGCCGTTCGGCTGGCGAAAGCGCCGCACTTGCTGCATGCCGGGATTGGAGATTTTGATTGTCTGCTCCGACAGCTTCAGTTTGTGCCGCCAGTGGCCGCCGGCGTCGCGTATCGCGGCCAGCTTGTACACGCCCCCCAGCGCCGCCTGCTCGCCGCCGGTGACCAGGCGGGTGCCGACGCCCCACACGCTAATGCGAGCACCCTGCTGCTTGAGGCTGTGAATCACGTGTTCGTCGAGATCGTTGCTGGCGACGATCTGGGCGTCGGGAAATCCGGCGGCGTCGAGCAACCGGCGCGCTTCGATGCTCAGGTAGGCCAGATCGCCGGAATCGAGTCGGATGCCGACCATTTCGTGCCCCTGCTCGCGGAGTCGCTGACCGACATCGATCGCGTGCCGCACCCCTTGTAGCGAGTTATAGGTGTCTACGAGAAACACGCAATTGTTCGGCAGCGCCTCGGCGTAGGCGGAAAAGCTTTCCAGTTCGGCGTCGTACGACATGACCCAACTGTGCGCGTGCGTTCCCTTGACGGGGATGCCGAACAGCTTGCCGGCCAGCACGTTGCTGGTGGCCGCCGCGCCGCCGATGTAGGCCGCCCGA
>JBGTJT010000361.1:0-8707 GCA_041744995.1 Pirellulales bacterium
CGGGATCGTCGATATCGAATTCCTCGTGCAAACACTGCAACTCAAGCACGGCCGCGAGCGGCCGAAGATCCGCGAAAGCTGCACGCCGCTGGCGCTGGCCAGGCTCCACGACGCCGGCCTGCTGGCGGCGGACGACTACGAGTACTTCTCGCAAAGCTACCGGCTGATGCGCAAGCTGGGAGCGCGGCTGCAGTTGATGAACAGCTCCACCCGCGACATGCTGCCGACCGACTCGCAAGAACGCAACAAGCTGGCCCACGCGCTAGGGTACGACAGCGGCCAGTCGCTGCTGGAAGCAGTCAGCGCCTACGCCGCAGGCAACCGGGCACGGTTCGAGCGGATACTGGGTGGGCGGGTGGAATAGATTCGCATCTCGCCACAGTCGGATGCTACAATGAAACAGCGGCTACGAGCATTCGTATATTCGATTCAGTGGGAAATCAGCATGACTTCCATCACATTGCAGGAGGCGCAGTTCAAACTAGCGGAATTGATCCAGCAACTGGCGCCGGGTGAGGAGTTCTTGATCACCGACGACGGGCAGCCGATTGCACAGGTGAAAAAGGCAATGCAGGCAGCCGAGCCGAGCAAGGCCGGGTGTTATCAGAAGCCCGAGTTCTGGATGGCTCCCGATTTCGATGCGCCACTTGAAGATTTCAAGGAGTATATGGAGTGAAAGTGCTGTTGGATACGCACACTTTTCTGTGGTTTTGTCAGAACGCACCGCCGCTAAGCAAAACGGCCACCACGCTGCTGGAAGACGCGACCTATCGCCACTTTGTGAGTCTCGCGAGTTGTTGGGAAGTTGCGATCAAAGCGGGACTTGGACGGCTCAATCTGGGAGAGCCGAGCGAAGTCTATCTTGCCAATGCGCTTGCCCACACAGGATTTGAACTCTTATCTATTTCGCTTGAACATGTGACGGGGGTTGAGCAACTTCCCCGCCATCACAAGGATCCTTTCGATAGATTGTTAATCTCCCAAGCGATGGCCGAGAATATCCCCATTGTTAGTGGAGATGCGGCGTTCGATGCGTACAACATTGTCCGGTTGTGGTGAAAAAGCGTCTGCTTGCGAACGTTCCATCGCCGTCGAGTCGCGCGTGGGGCTTCAACTCTCATACCAGTCTGCTATCATGGCGGCTGGATCAGAAAAGCCGCGATTCATGGAGGAGCAGATGAGCAACCAGCTATCCGTCGAAGTCCGACAAGGCGATTGCCTGACGGGAATGCGACAACTTGCCGACGGCTCCATCGATCTGGCGTTCGCCGATCCGCCGTTTAACATCGGTTACGAGTACGACGTCTATCAAGACAAGCTCGAATCCGATCGCTACCTCGCCTGGTGCCGCGATTGGATGAGCGAAGTGGTCCGCCTGCTCAAGCCCAGCGGTACGTTTTGGCTGGCGATCGGCGACGAATACGCCGCCGAGCTTAAGGTGCTCATGCAGCAAGAGCTGGGCCTCACCTGCCGCAGTTGGGTTGTGTGGTACTACACCTTCGGAGTCAATTGCAAGTCGAAGTTCAGCCGCTCGCACGCCCATCTGTTTCACATGGTCAAAGACAAGCAGAACTTTACATTCAACGATGAGGCGATTCGCGTACCTAGCGCGCGGGCATTGGTTTATGGCGATCGCCGCGCCAATCCCAAGGGGCGGCTGCCCGACGATACCTGGATTCTCCGCCCGCAGGATATTCCGGAAAGCTTCACCGCCGAGGAGGACACCTGGCACTTTCCTCGCGTGGCCGGCACGTTCAAGGAGCGGGCCGGCTTTCACGGCTGCCAGATGCCCGAGCAACTGCTCGGCCGCATCATTCGGGCGTGCAGCAACGAAGGCGAACTGGTACTCGACCCGTTTGTCGGCAGCGGAACCACCGCTCGGGCGGCGAAGAAACTGAGCCGCGAGTTCATCGGCTTCGAGTTGTCCGAGCAGTACGCCGCGGCCGTGCAAGAGCGGCTCGCCCGGATCACGGTCGGGGATCCACTCGACGGCTCGCCGGAACCGTCCGTCAGTGCGCCCACCACGGCCAACGGCAGGCGCGTGGAGAATGTCAAACCGAACCTGCGGCCACGCGCTCGCAAACCGGCCGTGAAGAAGAACAGCGAGACGCTGTTCTAATCTTTGACTCACCGGTTTCTCAGCGCCCGTGGACGTTTTCCCAACCACCGCAAATCAGCATGAAATTCGGCATCTGCAACGAGACCTTCCGGGACTGGCCGCATGCCAAGGCGTTCGAGTTTGCCGCCGAATGCGGCTACCAGGGCATCGAAATCGCTCCTTTCACGCTCGCCGCCAATGCCGCAGCGGTCTCGCCCGCGGCCCGCGCGGAGATTCGCGAACTGGCCGCCAAGCATCAACTGGAAGTGATCGGCCTGCACTGGCTGCTGGCCGGCACCGAGGGGTACCATCTCACCTCGCCGGACAAAGCGGTCCGCCGCCGCACGGGCGAGTATTTTCAGCAGCTTGCCCAGCTTTGCCACGATCTGGGGGGCACGATCATGGTGCTCGGTTCGCCGCAACAGCGGAACTTGCTGCCAGGGGTGACGCACCCGCAAGCAACCGACTACGCGGCGGAAGTGATCCAAGCGGCGCTGCCAAAGCTGGAAGTACTCGGCGTGACCCTGGCGCTGGAGCCGCTCGGTCCGGCCGAGGGAAACTTCTTGCTGACCGCCGACGAAGCAGTCGCCCTGGCGAAGCGGATCGACTCGCCCAATTGCCGGCTGCATCTGGATGTGAAAGCGATGAGCAGCGAGGCGAGACCGATCCCCGAGATCATCCGCGACCATGCCGCGCACCTGGCCCACTTTCACGCCAACGACCCCAACAAGCAAGGCCCCGGCTTCGGCGAGGTCGACTTCGCGCCGATCTTCGCCGCGCTGGCGGAGATTCGCTACGACGGTTGGGTCTCGGTCGAAGTGTTCGATTACGACCCCGGCATTGAACGGCTGGCGACCGAGAGCCTCGCCTATATGAAGCGGTCATGCGGTTAGTTTACACGATCCGCACCATCCAAACCAGCACCGCGTCCGCCGCGCGATGCACTGCCTGGGCGACATGCTCGCCGGTGAATCCTTGAAAGACAACGCCCGCCAGATAGGCCAACCCGGCCGCCACGCCGCCGATGGCCAGCGTTTCCAGCCCGCTTGTCAGGCGCGACATCTGCACCACGTAGCCTTTGGCATAGCCGACGACGAAGAACGTCAGCCCCGTGGCGGCGCAACTGACGAGAAACATCGTCGAGGCCTCCCAGGCAATCGGCATGAAGAACGGCGCCAGCGGCACGAATCCGGCCGCCAGAAACGCCACGAACGTTGCCAGGCCCGCCTTCCAGGCGGTGGGCGTCTCCAGTTGCAGGCCGAATTCCTCGGTGATCATCGTATCGATCCACTGATCGCGGTTCTGCGAGATGACGTCCACGATCTGGCCCAGCAACGGTTCCTCGAATCCCTTGTTGGCGAAGATCTGCCGTAGTTCCTCGCGCTCCCCCTCTGGTACGACCTCGATGTGCCGCGCCTCCATGCGGCGAACCCGATCGATAACCTGCCTTTCACTCTTGCTGCCGAGGTAATTGCCCACCGCCATACTGAAACCGTCGGCCAGCAAATTGGCCATACCAAGGACGATCGCCACGCTGGCCGAGTACCCCGCCCCCGCCACGCCGGCCACGACGGCAAACGTGGTGACCGCCCCGTCGATCGCTCCCAATACAAAATCGCCAAGATAGCTGTGCGAGCGCGCGGCATTGAGCCGCTCGTTGATTGCCTTGGGAGTATGTTCGTATCGTAGCGAATCACGATGGGACATGGTCTTGGCCGCGGTGGAATTGGTCGAACGGGATTAACACTCCAACACCGTCTTACTCAGCTCGCCGGCGATCTCGCGCACATACCGCGGCACGGCGAAGCCCGGCAGTCGCTCGCGGAGCCGGGCGATGATTTGGCGGCCTTTCTCGACCGGTACTTCAAAATGGGCCGCGCCGGCGACCCGGTCCAGTTGATGTAAATAGTACGGCAGCACCCGGCAGTCGAGCAACCGTTCGCTCAGCTCGGCGAGCACTTCGACGGAGTCGTTCACCCCGCTTAACAGCACCGTCTGGTTGAGCACCGGAATACCTGCGTCGATCAGCCGCGCGAACGCCTTGGCGACTGATTCATCGATCTCGCGGGGATGATTGGCATGCACCACCATCAGCGGCGTCAGACGCGTGCCGCGGAGCCAAGCGAGAAGCTGTTCGTCCACACGGCCGGGTATCACGATCGGCAACCGACTATGAACGCGCAAGCGACGGACGTGCGGAATCGAGGCGATCCGCTCGGCCAGTTCCGCCAACAGATGATCGCGGACCATCAACGGATCGCCGCCGCTGAGGATCACCTCGCGGATGGAATCGTCCGCGGCGATCCGCCCCAGCGCCTCGCTCCAGGCGGCGAGCGACTTGGGCGCTTGGCTGTAGGGAAAGTGCCGCCGAAAGCAGTAGCGGCAATGCACCGCGCAGGCGCCGGTCACCACCAACAACACCCGGCCGGGGTATTTTTGCAGCAGGCCGGGGGTCAGTTCGGCGGCGGCATCGTCGACGGCGTCTCGTGAGAAGCCCGCAACCGGGTGATTTTCGGCGTCCAGCGGCAACACTTGGCGGAGCAGCGGATCGTGCGGATCGCCGCGGCGCATCCGGGCGATGAACGGCCTCGGGGCGAACAGCGGGAACGGATTGTGCGTATCGAGCCGGTCGAGCAACGCCTCCGGCAGGTCGAGCAGCCGGAGCAGCTCGGCCGGATCGCGCACCGCCCGGCGGACGCTGGCCGACCATTTTTCGCCGTCGAGACTGGCCATTACAGGATGCTGAGAGTTCGCTACAATAGTCAACTTGATCGTTCCTGGGGTGATCCCGCCCTATTCATGATCAATCTTCCGCAAAGAATCGACATGAATGAACCGGGGTTAAGCATACCGATGTTTCCAGCAATTTCGTAGTAGGAACCTATCCGTGGCGTCATACAACACGAGCGATTTCCGCAAGGGACTGAAAGTCCAAATCGAAGGCGACCCGTATTTGATGATCGAATGCAATTTCGTCAAGCCGGGCAAAGGCCAGGCGATGTACAAGTGCCGCTTGCGCAACTTGCTCAAGGGGACGGTCCTCGATCGCACCTACAAAAGCGGCGAATCACTCGAAGCGGCCGACATTACCGAGATCGAAGCACAGTATCTGTATCGCTCCGGCGACTCCTTCGTATTTATGGATACCACCAGCTTCGAGCAGTACGAGCTGGACGAAAATCAGATGGGGGACGCCTGGAAGTACCTCAAGGACGCCACCAATTGCCAACTGGTGCTGTACAACAACAGCCCGATCACCATCTCACCCCCCAACCATGTCGTTCTGGAGGTCACCTACTGCGAACCGGGCGTCAAGGGGAACACCGCAACTAACGTGACCAAGCCCTGCAAGGTCGAAACCGGCGCGGAGATCCATTGTCCTTCGTTTGTAGAGATCGGCGACCTGATCCGCGTCGACACCCGCAGCGGCGACTACGTGGAACGGGTCAAGGAATAGCGCCCGCCTCCCCGCCTAACTTAGGGATAGCTCAAGAATCATTTCGGTATTTGCGGGATCTTGTTTGAACAGGAGGAAACGAAGGGAACAGAGAAACTTGGCTCCGTTGCCTCTCGTCTCCTTTGTTGTCTTGGAAATCAGTTGGTTGACTCTCCGAAGACGCCTGTCGCGTCAACGGGTCTCAACTGTAATTGCTGACTATTGCATTCCATTTGTAAGAATGACCGAATGTGTTGGTCTTGGTGATTGAAATCGGACTTGACCGATCAATAAGGCGAATTGGTGTGAGACCTGATTTGCTCAATAAAGATTCGCAATCCATTGCAAACTATTTGAAAATCGTCGAGGAGCAAACAAAGTAGACGGGAGGCAACAGAGGCGATTCACCCCTCCGTTCTCTTCGTTTCCTCCTGTTCAAATACCGAAGTAACTATTGTGTCATCCCTTAGAACCAGGCGGGCCGTCGGATGCAGCCTGCCGGCCGTCGAGCGAGACGTTTCGCGCCAGTTCGCGCGTCGATTCGTGCGGCCAATCGACGAGTACGCCTTGCGGGTTCCAGGCGTCGACGACCGCCCGACGCAACGTGGCCGCGTCGGCATCCAGTTGCGTCAGAAACGCGTCGTGCGGTCGGCCTTGGCGATATTCTGGTTCGCGATGCGGCATCCGCAGATACCTCGACGCCAGCGACAGGTCCATGTCGTACAGCAGCGTGCCGTGGTACAGCAGATGCGTTCGTTTGCAGCGGAGCGAGTTGCCGGAGAACTTCCGGTCGCCGATTACCAAGTCGCTCACGCCGTCGTGCGTCACGCGGGGATCGATTCGACTGAGCGTCGAGAGCAGGGTCTGCTTGACGTGTCGATGCGCGACGTCGACCGCCTCGACCCCCGGCCGCTGGAAGTGGCTCAGCACCACTGCATACATCAGGCAGCCCGGCGCGGCGACAATCGCCAGCCCGCCGCTGCACCGCCGCAGGATCGGCACGCCATCCTGTCCGCAGGCCTCCACGTCGACCTCGGTGTCCAATTTGGAGCCGCGGCCAATCACGACCAGCGGCGCCGCAGGCTCCCATAAGCGAAGGAATTCCAGTGGCTCGCCGGATTTTTCCGCATACAATAACAAGGCTTCATCGAGCGCGATGTTCTCCGCCGGCGTCGGCAGGGTAAGGTCTAGGAGCTGCATAATGTGCCTGTTGAGACCACGGCGCCCGTGTTCTGCCGCTAGGGGCAATTGACCTGCCGGTTGCCACAGTGGGAGAATGGCGGCAGCGGGAGAATGGCAATAGCAGCCATTATGGCGTTTATTTTCGAGTTTCGTCCACCAGCATCAGTATCATGTCGCAGCCCAGCGGATCACCCCCCGAGTTCTCGCCACAGGACAACTTGCCCGAGGTCACCCCGCCGACGGCCGGATTCATCTTCCAGTTGTTCATCATCCCGGCGGCCATTGTGCTGGTGATCATCATGGTTTGGCTGATGTTCGCCTGGCTGGCGCAGATGGGGGGCAATCCCAAGGACTATGTCGAAGACATTCAGAAGAACAAGGCCAACAGTTGGCAACTGGCCTACAACCTGACCACCGAGCTGCGCCGCGACCCGGTTTATCGCAACGACGTGGAACTGTCCAACGAGTTGGCCCGCATGTTGGAAGAAAGGCTGCCAGCGCCGCTGCCCGCCGACAAGAAGTCGCGAAGCAACGAGACCATGCTGCGGGTATTCCTGGCCAAGGCGCTGGGCGAGTTCGAAGTCGCCGAGCAGAGCATCCCGGTGTTGCTGGCCGCGGCGGGCAACGCCGATCAGGAGCAGGCCGAGGTGCGCAAGGCGGCCATCGAAGCGCTCGCGTTGCTCTCCAGCAATCTCGACGGCGAACCGCTGCGAGATCGATCCGCGGCCGTGGCGCCAATATTGATCGTGGCCAGCGAGGACGACGACCACCAGGTCGCCGAACGAGCCGCTTATGCCTTATCGCTGATCGGCGGAAACGAAGCGATCGACCGGCTGGAGGCGATCGTCACCGGTGTTAGCTATCCCAACGTTCGCTACAATGCGGCCACCGGACTAGCGCGAGTTGGCAACGCCAAGGCGATTCCCGTGCTGCTGGAGATGCTCGACCCGGCCGAGACCGCCGGACTGGTCATCGAACGCAACGAAGAACTCAAGGAGGTAGAGATTGAATCGGCCAAGCGCCACAAGCAACTCATGCTGTTGCTCAATGGACTGCGGGCAACGCGGCAATTGGCCGAAAAAAATCAGTCAGCCGACCTGAGCGAACTGCGGCAAGCCGTGCAGCAGTTGA
Organism: Pirellulales bacterium; assembly: GCA_041744995.1. Classification (GTDB taxonomy): domain Bacteria; phylum Planctomycetota; class Planctomycetia; order Pirellulales; family UBA7805; genus JBBDLY01. The sequence continues at coordinate 7,848 of JBGTJT010000361.1, forward strand.
TCGAATTCACCACCGAGAAACAAATACGCCTGGAAGCGACCGATGTACTTAAGGCGTTGGACGCCCGCGGCGGTCGAAGCGCGGCGGCGACGGTTCACGATGAGTTCGTTATGAACGCAATATCGAAGTTTACTTTCATTCTGTAAAAGGAGACGACATGGCTAGCTCGAATTCCGAAATTGTGGAGATGCTCAAGAAGTCGTACAGCATGGAGATCGAGACGGTAATGAGCTACCTGGCTTACAGCGTCAATCTCGACGGCGTGCGGGCCGAGGAAATCAAGAAGTCGCTGGCCGCCGAGATCGCCGACGAACTGGGCCACGCCAAGATCCTGGCGAACCGAATCAAGCAGCTCGACGGCCTCGTGCCCGGCAGCAAGGGAGTCGACATCGGCCACCAAATGCAGCCGCCGGAAGACACCACCGATGTCGTCGCGGTGATCGAAGCGGTGATCGAAGCCGAGGAGGGCGCGATCGCGCAGTATAAAAAGATCATCAAGGCCACCGACGGCGAGGACTACGTCACGCAAGATATGTGCATCACGCTACAGGCGGACGAAGAAGAGCACCGCCGGTTGTTCGTCGGCTTCTTGAAGGAATACGCCAAGTAGTTCGTTGCTTGAGACGACCATCGTGTTGAAATCGCGCGGCGGCGAGTTGCACCGGCTAAGCGGCCGGCAACTTGCCGCCGCTTTTTCAATGCGAGAATTCCAGAAAAGAGCCTCCTCACCAGAATCTGTGGGTAAATACTGGTTCTGGGAGGACTCCGAGGTTGTGGTACAAGGCGGTTTCAATGGCTTCGTAGGTGCGAAAGCCGTATGATTTTCTGGTGGTCAGTTTGACTTTGTTGTTTAAGCCTTC